>JAITQJ010000034.1 GCA_031288955.1 Planctomycetaceae bacterium
GTTCTTTCAATGTCTGTGCAAATATCCGCTCACGAATCTCCCGATAATAAGAGTCAACTGTATGCCGATTCACGCCAACAATGACCGCGGTAGACACCGCCGTTACTTCCTCGCAAAAATACCGCAATATCCACGCCTGTTTTTGATGACTTAACCTACTGTAACGCATAGACTTATAGTATATCTATACACGAGATGCTAGGCAAGAGCCTTGTTAAATTTATATGCCGTTTGCCTGTTTTTCGGTTACCGAACAGGTCTATTCTTCACTGCGTAATGTACCGCTTGTTCAGTCTCGGGACAGGAAGCGGCAGCGGTGTGTCCGGTTTAACCGTGCCGCTGCCGTCCAGCCAATGACCAGACGGACTCAACTTCATCGTACCGAGATTTAAGTCCAATAACATACGCTGCGTTTGGTACGCCACCCAAATATCCAAAAAAGAATTCTGCGTAACCATAAAACTGTTCAACGCCCCTATCAACTGCGATGCCGTATTCGTGTCTATCTTGTCCCCGCGACGGGGCGGCTGTTCCATCCGCAACTGCATCACATCAACACGAACCGCACCCGTAAATATAGCGTTCCGCGCTATCTCAAACTCGACCTGATTCATTTGCAAAGTCCTCAACGTCGAACGCAACTCCGCATTAACCCAATCGACGTAAGAATAATAATTCCGCCGGACATTCTGATATGCAATCTCTGCCTTGCGGACATCCAGCATTTCATTGTGCCGCGTCAAAGGCGAGTCCCACTCCAAACCGAGCATCATTTGTCCCGTGTCCGAACCGAAATTTATCCCGTCTTCATCTAACGTTCCGAGTTTACCGTCAAACGTAAGATTCAGATTGCCCCTCAACCGGTCGGCGGCAATTTCAATGTGCCGCCGGGCATCCGCCAGTTCCGATTTGCGGTTCATCCAATCCAAACGGTTATCCCCTGCCGTCTTTAACGCTTCTTCCGGCGACATCGTTACCGGAGGCAGCGTAATGGCATCCAGCCGCGTCCGGGTCTGCATCAGCGACAGCGAAACTAATTCGTACTGAAATGCCGACAGGACACGCCGTATCCAATCCCGATACGTATCCCGCTTCCGCAATTCGGCAATAATTTTTTGCTCTTCACGCAGCGGGACTGCCGTATTGGAGGAAGCGGCAGCATCCCCCTGCGGTTCTTTGGGGACTTCAAACGCATCCCGAAGCGACTGCAATTCGTTCTGTTTTGCTTCAAGTTCCTTTTGTTTTTTCAGGAGTTCTTCATCACTGTCTAAAACGGACGTTTCGTTGAGTTTTAGCGTTTCCAATGCCTTTATCACAGAATCACTGAACGTTTTGCTTAAAATCTGTTTGCGCAGTGCTGCTTCGTCCGTCTTGATAATTGTTTCGATTAACGTAATACAGGCATTGATTCGCGACAAATTACGGGGAATGTCCGTTGTTTTCAGTTTCTTGATTCGGGCATCGAACACCGCCGTATCATAAATGTTTTTGTCGATACGTGCGCCTTCTTCGATTTTGTTCTTCAGCAGTTTTTCGAGTTCTTTCAAATCCGCTTTTCTTGCCGGTACGCTTTTATCTAATGCCGCTAAATCTGCTTGCAGTATTTTGACTTCCGAGCGGCTTTGGTCAATCAGTTTTTGCAACGTTGTCTTGAAGTTTTCCGGCAACGGCTTATCTTTTTTCCGTATTACCGCCAGAACGTTATTGACATCCGTCTGCAAATCGGCGAGCGACGATGAGGACAGTTGAAACTGCTGCATCAGCGGGTCGTCGATTTTCACTTTCAGGTCAGGCGGCAGACCGAGAGAGCGGACAAAAGTTTCAACGCTTGTTTCGTAGCGGCTCATACGTCCCAGAAAACTGCTTTCCTGTTCCAGTAAATTCTGCCGGGTTTCTTCGATTTGCGACACGTCGCTGACCTGACCGGCTTCGTAGATTTCGATAAAGCGGTTTAGGTTTTCTTCGAGTCCGGCGATATTTTGCCGCTGATTTTGGATACGGATTTGTTCTGCCAGAAGTCCGTAAAAACCGCCGGACGGCGACGGCGTGTATGCTGCTCCGCTGTCTCCCGACGGTGCAGATGTACCGCCGCTGCCGGTTACGACTTGTGTATAATATCCCTGCTGAAAGAACGCCATCTGCCGCATTGCTGACAGGAAATTCCGTTCGTTTTGCGTTAAATTTTCGAGGACGATTTGCCGACCGGCACCGCGCAGCAGCGGCTGAACCAGCGAGATGTTGAGTATCGAATCGGCACTCCAAGTGCTTTTGCCGTTGAATGTCCAGGTAACCGAATTGGCGAGTCCGGCGGCAATTTCTCCGCCTGTTGCCGTCAATAGTGCTGCATTGACAAACGGCTCGTGCTGTAATGTTGAACCGCTGCCTTTCAGTCTGCCCGAAAGTGTGTAAAAAACAGAATCGCCGCCGAAAAACTGCACATCAAAGCGGAAACGTTCTTTGGAAACATCAACAGCGGATAGGTATAAATTTTCTTTGGCACTTTGATAAACCGGCGAATGCAGCAACGCTAAATCAACGGCAGTTTCCTTGTTGAGGGAAACAATACCGGCGGTGTCTTTCGGCAGACTTTCTTTCCACATATCGCAAAAATGTGCCGTCCGGGATTTCGGCTGCGGTGCAATATGGTAATCCCGAAGGTCGAGATGAGCGTGGTGTTCCCCTGTATGCAGCAGCGAATAGATTTCGCCGTCGGCTTTTTGGTGATAATAATGCCGTCCGCATCCGTATCCGGCAAACAGTGCCAGAACACATAACCCGATACCTGCTGTGAATACGAATCGCCGCATACACAGAGTATCGTGTGTTAAAATACGGCAACTTTAACGATTTTTCTGTTTTTAGGGATTATTCTGATTAAATGTAAAAATTTGCGGATTGTATCAATTTTTTCGATTTTGCGGACGATACCATAGACGGCAGGGATTTTTTACCAGATACTCCGATGACAATAAACGACAAAATCACGGCAGCACAAAATGCTTTACGGGAAGGCGATGCAGCGGTTGCGGAGACCCTGTATCAGGAAATCCTGCACGAAGAAGCCGACAATCTTTGTGCGTTAGACGGACTCGGTATTATCCGCAGTCAGAAAGGTGAACTTTCCGCCGGACTTCAGTATTTTTATGATGCCCTTGTTTTGCTGCGGAGCAGAAAGTCCCGTCCGGCAGACGCAAAAGTTTCCGTTGCTTCGACCGTGCGCTGGGAAGCAACAGTCCTTTATCATATCGCTTTGACGTACCGGACATTAGGACATCGGGAAGAAGCGTTAAAGATATTAGGTGAAGCGGCGGTATTGTCTCCTGAAGAGCCGGATTTGCTGCTTAATTTGGGGCAACTGCATTACGAATTAGAACACTATGCCGAAGCGATAGCATCGTTCCGGTCGCTGACGTGTGTTCAGCCGGACAACGCCTCGGCTTGGCTGACGCTCGGATACATTCTGTATCTGCGGGAGCAGTACAGTGAAGCGGCGGAAGTGCTGCACACAGCGGAGTTGCTTGATGACTCTTCGCCGGACATTTGCCTGTATCTGGCGGAGTCGCTTCGCAAAGCCGAACGTTTCGAGGAATCGCTGCCGTATTACAAAAAGATGCTTCAGGTCGGCAACGAATATCCGCAAGCGGTGTACGGTTATGGTAAAGCGTTATTGTCTGCCGGTTATCTTGCCGACGGCTGGGACGCAATGGAGTTTCGTTTTGCAGCGCAGAACGGTACCTGGGAACGGCATCTGCTGCCGAACTGGGAGCCGGAGCGTATTCGGGAACAGCATTGTGTCCTGGTGTACAGCGAGGAAAGCATTTCCGCCGACATTATGTATGCTTCGTGTTTGCCGAATTTCCTAAACATTACCGAACGCTGTGTTGTTGAATGTGACCCGGCATTGCACAATTTGTTTAAGCGGTCATTTCCCGCCGCAGAGATTGTTCCGCTGCCGGCAGCAACGGTTGATGAGCAACAGAATCCCTGGGGCTTGAATCCCGATTCGCAAATTGCCTTCGGCTCGCTGCCGCGGTACTTCCGCCGTGACCGCTGCGATTTTCCGCTGCGTAAGGCATATCTCGTGCCGGACAGGGAAAAATTAGCACGTTGGACGAACAAACTGCACGAAGCCGGCGATGCAAAAAAAATCGGTATTCTCTGGCAGGGACATTGGACAGCAGAAACAGACAAGCAGACGGCACTGCCGGTTTCCGAATTGCGCAAACTGATTGCTAATCATTGGGACGTTTGCTGGATAAACTTGCAGAACGGTTCGGCACAGAACGCATTAGGGCAGCGCAACGGACTCAACCCCCGCCTTTATTCAGAGGTCTTTCAGTATGACCTTGATGAAATGGCGGCGATGTTGACGGCACTGGATTTAGTGATAACGCCGCCGGGATATGTGGCGAATCTTGCCGGTGCATTGGGAGTCAACACGTATCAAATACTGCCGGCAGGTGCTGATTGGCGGCATCTGATTGACGTTTGTTCACGGACAGAAACGGCTTCGAGTGTTTGGCATAATACAATCAAGGTGTTTCGGCAGCAATTCGGTCAGAGTTGGGCAGACATTTTCCGTCAGGTCGAGGGCGACCTGGCACATTTCCTTGCCCGCAAGCGTCCGCCGGAGTTGGATACAGCCGTCTCCGTTCCGTCAACGATTGCATTTCCCTCAATTTCGCCTCAACGGGTCGTCGAGACACGGAGGAGAGCCGCCTAACAATGTCAGTTCCATCGTCAACGCAAATCCGGTGTCAGCACTGCGGTTTCGGTTTCCGGTACGCCGGAAATGCGTCAATCGCAGCGTCCGCCGTGTGTCCAGCCTGCGGCGGCGACAACGAATTGCCGAAAAATACGGAGGCAGAAAACGGAGAAATGCAGAAAGAGGAAAGCAGTGTATCGGCAGCAAAACCGCTTTCATCGCCTTTAAGCAACAATGCTTCTCCGCCCTTCACTTTGGTTTCTGCACACAAAAAGAAAACGCTCATTTTAACCTGGACGGTACTCGTGCAGTGCTGTATCTTTGCCGGTACGCTGCTCTTTGCCGCCAAGACAGGCTTAATACCCAAAGAATTTCCGATTGCGGTTAAGCCGGAATTGGTTCATTCAGAAATAACTGTACCACCAATGCCGACGATAGTATCGCCGGCATTACCGGAGGTCTTGCCGCCTGAAACCGAGTCCTTGGCCGCTCAAGGACAAACACCGTTAACGGAACTAACTGAACCAAAGCCGCTGGCGAACGTACCGGAAACAAGCAGCACCGACAATACCGCAGCAAAACCGGTTCCTTCAATCGACACGCAGCCGACGCTTGCCGATGCAGAAGCCCTGTTAGCATCCTTTGCCGAAAAGACGCAAAGTTCGCCGGACGAAGCCTTGCGTGAGGCTCTTGCCGCAGCGAAAATTTATGAAACGCTTGGTCAGGAATTTCCCGAAACATTGTACTGGATGCTCGGCAGAACATACACTTCGGTCAGTTGGGGAAATGTTTTCGCCGAAGGAATACCGGCAGTCGAAACGATGACGTTGAGTAACGACCATCGTTGGCTTCTGACACAACTGCGCGACAAGACCGTCCGTCTTTGGGATTTAACATCTTATCAGGAGACGGAAGCGGAAGGAGTTACAACTGCCGGTTCTTCCAAGTCCGGCAGAACGGCAAACGCCAAAGCGTTTATTCTCGATGCTTCCGGTAAACAATACAGCCGGTTCGTTTTTACGCCGGACAGACATTGGATTATCGGAGCGCAAACAGACGGAACGATTAGGATTTGGGATATGTCGCTGAAAAATCCGGCAGAAACGTCCGCCGAGTTCCGCGAAAAAATACCGAAAATTGCTGATATGCAGGTTTCGCCCGACGGACGTTACATTGCCGTACGCTGCAATGCCGCAGCGGGTATCAAAATCGGCGCAGGCGCAAACAGGCTTCGTCAGGTCGCATTCAGAGCCAAGAGTCCTGATAACAAAGGACAAGTCGCCTTCGCTAACCACAAAGGATTGGAGCCGTCTGGTCACGAAAAAGAGTCCGAAACAGTGGACTCCGATTCCGTCAGTCAGGTTTACCTTTGGAATTTGCGCAACCTGGATACCTGCTTAATACCGTCGGCAGTTGCACTGCCGTATCGTTCGGCAAAGGTCAGGGTTATCCGTTTTAGTCCTGATTCCAAAAAATTGGCGGTCGGCGGAGACGATGCGGCAATACGGATTTACGATTTGTCGGAAGATGGAATCAGCAGTGAACCGCGTTTGTTTCGCGGACATCAGTTAGCGGTAACGCAAATCGAGTTTGCTCCGAACGGTCAATGGTTTGCAACGGGCGGGCAGGACAATGCGGTTTATCTTTGGAATATAAAGAATACGCAACTTTCGCCGGAAGCAGTAATGCTGCAAGGACACACCGGTTGGATTAGTGTTTTAGCCGTTGATGCAGAAGGAGAATTTTTGTATTCCGGCAGTTTCGACGGCACGGTCAAACGCTGGAAAATCAACAACGGTAAAATCGAGTCGGCACCGGAAACAGCGTTAACACTGAACACGGAATGCGGCATCCCCGAACGAATCGTCATTACAGGCAACAAGATTGCCGTCTGCGGCACCGGCGGCGGTTTGTTTCTCGCTGAAACGTCCCAAAAAGAGACAGAAACCTCTGCCGCTGCCGATTCTTTGATATTCCGTAACAGCGCATTGCCGATAAAGGACTGCGCATTGACACACGGCGGCGGAGTATTACTTTTTTGTTACGAAAACACTTTATCACCGGATAACAGCGGCATCCGTCTCTGGCACCTTAACACCGCCGGCATACTGAAAAGTATGCGGTAGCGGCATTGCATCTCCCCCCTTACAGCGTTTCCGGTCTTTGCAGCGGAAAGAGTATGACTTCACGAATGGAAGCGGTACCGGTTAGAAGCATACACAAGCGGTCAATGCCGATACCTAAACCGCCCGCAGGAGGCATTCCGTGGCGCAATGCCCGAATAAAATCCTTGTCCATCAGTGCCATCGAATCCTCCGCTTTCTGTCCTGCCAACTGTTTGCTGAACAGCGACTCCTGTAAATCAGGGTCATTCAATTCCGTATAGGCATTCGCCAACTCCATTCCTTGCACAAACAACTCGAAGCGTTCAGCAATGTTCGGCTGATTTCGTTTACGCTTCGTCAACGGACAGATACTCGCCGGATAATCCGTAACAAATGTCGGATTAAGCAGATTACTCTCGATTTTTTCCTCAAACACTTCATTTTTTACCACATCAGGGTGTTTGCCGGTAACGTCTATATTCTGCGTCTCGGCATAAGCGATAACCGCCTTCGTATCGTTCGGGTCAATGCCCGTATATTCCTGAATCAATTCGTCATAAGTCTTGCGGGCAAACGGCGGGGTAAAGTCGATTTCCTTGCCGTTCCAGAATACGGTGTGATTTTGTCCCGTTACTTTCAGCGCATCAATGATAATCTTTTCGGTTAAGTCCATCATCGAATAGTAATCGCCGTAAGCCTGATAGACTTCCAACATTGTGAATTCAGGATTATGCCGCTGGTCAATCCCTTCGTTGCGGTAAACTCTGCCGAGTTCATAGACGCGTTCCATTCCGCCGACGAGCAGCCGCTTGAGGTGCAGTTCCAAAGCGATTCGCAAAACCAGCGGAATGTCCAAAGCGTTATGATGTGTTGCGAACGGTCGGGCGGCAGCCCCGCCGGCAATCGTGTGTAATGTTGGACCTTCGACTTCCGCAAAACCTTCACCGGCAAGTGTGCTGCGAACAGATTGAACGATTTTCGTCCGCTTCAGCATACGTTCCATTACGCCTTCGGTATGCACTAAATCCATATAGCGCATCCGGCTTCGTAAGTCGGGGTCGGTCAAACCGTGAAACTTATCAGGCGGCGTTTCGAGAGATTTCGACAGAAACGTCAACTGTTCGGCAGCAATAGACAGTTCGCCGGCTCGTGTCCGCATCAGTTCACCGTCAATTCCGACAATATCGCCGAGGTCGAAAAGTTGAGCGAGTTCCCAATTCTTTTCGCCGACTTGGGTTGCACCGATTAAAACCTGAATTCGTCCCGACCAATCCCAGATGTCGATAAAGATGAGTTTGCCTTTTTTCCGTTGTAAAATGATTCGTCCGGCGGCGCGGGCTTTAGGACCAGCAGAATGATTCGTTGTTTCATCAACGGTAATTTCGTTCTCCTTTGCCCGGATTGCTGCGATAGGCTGATGATTATCGTAACGCTGCCCCCAGGGGTCGAATCCGAGTTCTTCGATTTTCCGTAATTTTTCTCTTCGGGCGGCTTCCAACACGGCACCGCTCGTTTGTCCGGTATTCTGTTCGTCTTTCGCCATACTGTACACAGGTGAAAAACGTCCATTCTAACACAGACACGCACCGCAATAAAGATGCAGCGGCGATAATCTTCAAATCGTTTTATCCGCAACGAGTTCACGTACGAGGCTGCTGATGCCTTCTTTTGTCGGCGGAATGTCTGTGTAGCCGGATTTTTTCAGCACGACCGATTGAATTTTGAAAACCTTCGTCGGCGAACCGGCAGTGCCGCAACGCTGCAAATCGGCACCGATTTCATCGAGTCCCCAATGTTCCAAAGCGGCATTTTTATACTTCATCAACCGTTTCGCTGCCCGCGGGCGCGGTTTCACTGCCGTTTCGACAACCGTCAAAAGTGCCGGCAATTTTACCTTGACGGTTTCCCAACCGTTGCCGAGATTCCGCCGTACCGCCGCTGTACCGTCGGCAACTTCAAGAATTTTGTCGGCGTAGGTAATCTGCGGAATACCTAATTTTTCAGCACATTGCGGTCCTGTTTGAGCGGTATCGCCGTCAATCGCCTGCCGACCGGCAAAGACAAAGTCAATATGCTGACCGGCTGCGTCAATGGTTTTGACGGCTTGCGAAAGGATATAACTCGTTGCCAATGTGTCGCTTGCGGCTGCCCGGCGGTCGGTGATAAGGACGGCACGGTCAGCACCGCGGTAAAGACAATCCCGCAGGACTTCGGTTGCTTTGGGCGGCCCCATTGAAACGGCGGTAACAGTGCCGCCGTAGCGTTGTTTGACATCAAGAGCGGCTTCGAGGGCGTACAAATCTTCGGGATTGAAAATCGCCGGAAGAGCAGCCCGGTTAATAGTGCCGTCTTCTTTCATCGCCTCGCCGGAAACATTCGCCGTATCAGGAACCTGCTTAACTAAAACGATTGAGTGGTACATAACACATCATTATCAATTTTTCGTGCGTATTGTCAACGATAACCAACTTTGTAGTCCGCACGGCAGCACTTGATAATTGATAAGGGAAAATTGATAATAGAAGGTAACCTGTTATTCCCTATCAATTCCCAATGATTATCTCTTACGACCTTGGAACCGGCGGCAATAAAGCGTCGCTCTTTGACAACGACGGAAGCAAAATAATCTCCGTTTTTGAAGCCTATCCGACATTTTATCCCGCGCCAAACTTTCACGAACAGCGTCCCGAAGATTGGATGCACGCCGTCGTCCAAAGTACCCGCCGGCTGCTCCGGGAGGCAAAAAACCGTCATATCACCGCCGACGATATAACGGCACTGGCTATTTCCGGGCATAGTCTCGGCTGCGTGCCGCTTGATAAAAACGGCAGCGTTCTGCGTGATACAACGCCGATTTGGTCAGACCGCCGAAGCAGCAAAGAAGCCGAAACGTTTTTTCAAAACGTTAATGCTGATGATTGGTATTCGGCAACTGGAAATGGTTTTCCTGCCGCACATTACACGCTCTTTAAGGTACTTTGGTACAAGAATAACGAACCGGCAATTTTTGCGGAAACGGACAAAATCATCGGCACAAAAGACTACATCAATTACCGTCTCACGGGAAAAATCGCCGCGGACTATAGTTATGCCTCCGGTTTAGGAGCATACAGATTAACCGAATGGCAGTACGATGAAGACTGGATTCGTCTTGCCGGTCTGCCGCCGGAACTGTTTCCAAAAATTGTGCCGTCAACGCAAATCATCGGGACGTTAACGCCGCCGGCTGCCGATGAATTAGGGCTTTCGCCGAAGACGGCAGTTGCCGCCGGCGGTGTCGATAATTCCTGTATGGCTCTCGGTGCCGGCTGCTTTCAGGACGGACAACTTTATGCGTCGCTCGGTTCGTCGTCCTGGATTGCCGTTGCGGACAGCAAGCCGCTGCTTGATGTCCGTCTCAAGCCGTATGTTTTTACACACGTTGTTCCGCAGCAGTTTGCGTCGGCATTGGCTTTATTTTCAAGCGGAACATCATTGCGTTGGATACGCGACCAACTTTGCCGGGATTTATGCGGGCGGGCAGAAAAGGAGGGCGTTGATGTTTACGATTTAATGATAGCGGAAGCCGAAACGTCCGTCTCCGGTGCCAACGGTGTTCTGTTTAATCCAACGCTCGGCGGCGGTTCGGCACTTGACCCGGGTCCGAACATTCGGGGGGCATTTCTCGCTTTAGATTTGAGTCATACACGGGGCGATTTGATTCGTGCTGCGATGGAAGGGATTGCGATGAATTTACGTCTGGTGCTGGATGCGGTGCGTAAATTGACGGCAGTACAAAAGCGTATGAACGTTGTCGGCGGCGGGGCAATCAGTCCGCTTTGGCGGCAGATTTATGCCGATGCGCTGCAAATAGAGATAGCGAAAACAAACATTGGGCAGGATGCGGCAGCGTTAGGAGCGGCGGCATTAGCGGCAGTCGGTACGGGCATTTGGACGGACTTTGCGAACATAGCGCGGGTGCTGCAAACGGAAGACGTAAAGGTTCCGCAAACAGATTATTCGCATCGGCTTGCCCAATTCAGCCGTGATGCCGCCTATCTTGCCGAAAGGGGATAACCGTTATGTGTTAAAGATTTGCTGGAGACGGAGTAAAGTCAAATTCGTCAGAACCGCTATCCTTATCCATACTTTGCAAAATCACGTCTCCAGCAACTCTTTTGCTGTCAGCGCGTCGGTTACCAAATGTGTCCAGAGCCGCAGTTTCGGGTTGTCCAACAACGGACGCAGTGCCAGTTTTTTCGACTCCCCGCATTCGCCGCACGGACCAGCAACGAGAACGACATACCTGCCATTTTTCACGTCTTTCGCTAAATCGACAAGTTCATCCAACTCGAAAAGCGTTACCGCCCGCACCGGACAAACATCCTGCAACGGTCCCTGTGCTGAATACGGACGAAACTGAACATCACCAATCCAGCCGGCATTCGACATCCGATGCAGCGTGTCCGCCGGTAACAAATTTTGCTGAACCAAATGTTCAAGATAATGTCCCAACAAGCCGTGAACGTGACTCGCTGATGCTAATGAGGTTACGATAATGTCAATCTTGTCCCGCTGTTCAAACGAATACCGGACCGCCGGATTTTCTTTTTGCTTCTCGTAATCGTCTCTGCCGACAACCGTTGCCGAAAACAAAGCAACGAACTTAATGTTCATCAGTGCCGGGTCAAAGTATGAAAAATATGTTGACGGCGACTTATGCGGTTCATCAGGTAAAAATCCGCCTGAAGAAATGGCGTGCAGCACTAACGGCGGTATATCTCCGCCGCTGCGGATTTTATATGCCAAACGTCTCGCTACAAGCATCGTTGCGTAGCCGGCACCCATACCAAGATGAACGGCTTGCTTTTCCGGGTCGCCTGGATATTTGCTGCGTTTTTCTTTTCCGACGCGTTCAATCAAATCAACGATTTGGTCGGCGGCTTTGTGTGTAACGTGCTGCGCTGCCGAGTCGCCGTGGATATTCACGACCGTTACCTTGCCGGGATGGTTTTGCAGCGCAAAGCGGTTGATCATTTTATCCTCAAGATGATGTTCCGGCGGCGGCTGCAAGAGCAGAAATCCCCGATGGCACGCCTCCCAAAACAACGGATAAATTTTTTCCCGTGTAATGTCAGGTCGCCCTTTTTCCGCCTGAATCCATTCTGCCACCGACGTTGCAGCCCCGCGGGTTTTCTCGTTGTCGGCAATCGCCTGTGAGGATTGTCCTAACTGCATAAAGTATCGGTCGCACACAGCAAAGACAAGTTCGTCTGATTCCTGCGACGCGTGCCAGCGCACGGATGCCAGTTTACGCTTTGAGTTTCTCGCCATCGATATTCTGTATGGTGTTTCGTCTATTGACAAGCGGAAAGCGACTGTCGATAATCGTACAGTGTACAGTATTCCCAATAGGTAG
>JAITQJ010000058.1 GCA_031288955.1 Planctomycetaceae bacterium
ATCGGCGATGCTGCGCTGCCGGAGAACGAACGTCTGACGTGGTCAACGTGGAAGAGTCCGTACAAGACAGACGAGCCGCTGCTTCCGTCAGGACTGCTGGGACCGGTGCGGCTTGTTCGTGAATAGAAAACGTAAACAGGGAATATGCCCCCAACAACATTGAGGACACGCCGTTTCGCTCCGGCGAAGAGCGGCTGCACGTTCAGGCAAATTTTCCTTTTTACGTTTCCCAGTCGTCCCAGTTCCAATGCGGCATCTCTACGCCGGCAAATGAAAGATATTCACGCTCCTTTTGACGCATCGTCTCTTGTAACTCCTCTGTCTTGTCATCAAAACCGACAAGATGCAGCAAGCCGTGAACAACATAAAGCAGCAACTCCTCGTGCGGTTTCCAGCCGAATTCTTTAGCGCGGTCTTGTGCGACTTCGCTGCACGCCAGCACTTCGCCTTCAAGATGTCCGTCGCTTTGCCGGTACTCCATCGGAAAACTTATCACGTCCGTCGGATAATCGTGCTGCAAAAAATCCGCGTTGTAGCGGTGTATCGTATCACTGTCCACAAGCACCACGTTCAAGTGTCCGCTGCGGATATGAAAGTCTTCGAGAATCTTTTCACACACCGCCCGTATCCTGACAGTATCCGCCTCCAATATATCCTGCTCGTTAAGAACCTCAATAAGGAACGTCATTTCATTGATAAATCATTTCATTCACCGTGGCACCCGCCGGTATCATCGGCAGCACGTGTTCCTGATACGGTACGGTTACATCAAGCAGAAACGAGTTCGGCGAGTCGAGCATTTTACGTATCGCTGCCGGCAATTCCGATTTATCCGACACCGGCATTGCGTCCCAGCCGTAACCTTTGGCTATTTCCACGTAATTCGGATAACGCACCGCCGGACCAATGCCTGTTCCCTTGCCGAACGTTTCGGGATTGTCGATTGGTCCCAGATAAGTATGCGCCCGGTTCGACTTGTAAAACCGGTCTTCCCACTGCATCACCATTCCGAGGTGCTGATTGTTCAGCAGCAGAATTTTGACGGGCAATTTTTCGCAATAACACGTTGCCAACTCCTGAATGTTCATCTGTAACGAACCGTCGCCTTCGATGTCGATGACCAACTTGTCGGGACACGCCGCTTTGGCACCCATCGCTGCCGGAAGTCCGAAGCCCATCGTGCCTAAACCGGCACTCGAAAGCCAGGTACGCGGTTCGGCAAAACGATAAAACTGCGTCGTCCACATCTGATGTTGTCCCACACCCGTTACAATAATCGTTTCCCTCTCTTTTGCCGCCTTCCACAGTTCCTCTATCGCATACTGGGCAAGGATATGCGGCGAGTTCACATCGTAGGAAAGCGGCATATCCTTTTTCCACTGACCGAGTTTTTTGTGCCAGTTCCCGATTTCCGGTACTGCCTTGCCGTCTTTCAACTTGCCGATGAGACCGGTCAGCACTGCCTTAACGTCGCTGACAACGGCAATGTCCGCCTCTTTGACCTTGTTAATTTCTGACGGGTCAATGTCGATATGAACGATTTTTGCCTCTTTCGCAAACTCGGAAGTTTTGCCGGTAACACGGTCATCGAAGCGGACTCCGAGTGCAAGGAGTAAGTCGGTCTCATAAACGGCGTGATTGGCATAAGCCGTCCCGTGCATTCCGACCATACCAAGTGCCAATTCGTGGCTGCGCGGGAATATCGACAACCCCATCATCGTTGTTGTAACAGGAATCTGCGTCATTTCGGCAAATTTCCGAAGTTCCGCAGCCGCACCAGAGGCAACGATGCCGCCGCCGGCATAAATTATCGGACGCTTCGCCGCCTTGATTGCCTCAACGATGTTTTCCAAATCGCTGTCCGCCGGTTTTCTCGCCTCACCGCCATAACCGGGAATGTCAAAGGATGTCTTAAAATCGGGAACACATTGAGCGACCTGAATGTTTTTCGGCATATCAATCAGCACGGGACCCGGTCTGCCGGTTGACGCAATGTACAGGGCTTCACGGACAATGCGGGCAACTTCGTTGACATCGGTTACGAGATAATGATGTTTGGTGATACTGCGGCACATTTCGACGATAGGTGCCTCTTGAAACGCATCGCTGCCGATAGAAGCGGTTCCGACCTGTCCGGTGATAGCGAGCATCGGAATACTGTCGAGTTTGGCATCGGCAATCGTTGTAACAAGATTAGTTGCACCGGGACCGCTGGTCGCCATACAAACGCCGATTTTACCGGTAGAGCGGGCATAACCTTGGGCGGCAAAACCGCAGCCCTGTTCGTGCCGGGGAAGAATGACGCGGAGTTTGTCGCGAAAACGGGTCATTGCCTGATGCAGGGGAATACTGCCTCCGCCGGGATAGGCAAAGACGGTGTTGACTCCTTCATTGACAAGGGCTTGAATCAGAATATCGGCACCGCTCATCAGCGGTTGTTGAACGGTCGGTTCGTGCATTTCCAGTAATAAAAAGGCAGATACGTCTATTCTACCCCGCCGGACAGATATTTCAAGAGGCTAACCAAAGGATAATTGCAGTTAATTACGCCGTTTTTATCTTTTTAACATTTCCAATATCTGTTACAAGTTGGTAGCCGACCGATTCGACGCGGACTGTCAGGCAGTTCCTGCACTCCGCCGCTTCCTCGCCCGTGCATATCTTGTTGTCATACAACGCATATTTTGTGCGAACCTCAAGCGGCGAAAGATTCGGCATCACCACATTCGCTCCAGCCCGAAGTCCCATCTCCCGCCCCTGCGGGTCTATCGTTCCCAACGCCGTCGTTGCCGGTATCAGTGCATAAGGAAATAACAAACGCAGTACCGCAATTATCCGCAGCGTCAAGATAAAATCCCCGTTGGGATGCCTGACAAAAGGAGTTTGATGATGTGCAATAAACGGACCGATACCAATCATTGCCGGCTGCAATTCTTGCAGGAAACGGATGTCTTTCACGAGACATTGCGTTGTCTGAAACGGCGAACCGACCATAAAACCGCTGCCGACCTGATAGCCGATGCGTTTCAAATTCCAGAGACATTCTTTCCGGTTTGCCGATGACATTTCCGGCGGATGCAATTTAGCGTAATGTTCGGCATCGGCAGTTTCGTGCCGCAGCAGATACCGGTTCGCACCGGCATCGTAAAGTTTCTGATAACTTTCACGAGACCGTTCGCCGAACGACAGTGTAATAGCGCAATCGGGATAACGCCGCCGGATTTGGACAACAAGCGGTACGAGTCTGTCATCGGAAAACGCCGCATCTTCGCCGCCCTGCATAACGAATGTCCGGTACCCGAGAGCATAACCGGTTTCGCAGCATTGCAGTATCTGTTCATCACTCAAGCGGTAGCGTTCAAGTTGCCGGTTGCTTCGCCGGATACCGCAATAGAGACAGTCGTTTTTACAGAAGTTGGAAACCTCAATGAGTCCCCGCAGATAAACATCGGTACCGTAGTATTCTTTCCGCCGGGCATCCGCAAGGCGGTAGAGTTCCCGGTCATAGCGGTTCGTTTCGAGGAGTGCGGCGAGTTCCTCATCGCTCGGCACAACAGAACAGGACGGCAGGATTGGTAAAGACATTCAACGTTCTCCATACCGCCATTATACCCTATCCTTTTGTAAAAGGTAAAACTTTATTCTAATGAAGAATGAAGAATGAAGAATGAAGATTACGGGTTATCCGTTTTCCTTCATTATTCATTGTTAACTATTCATTATTCATTATTCCTTCGTGCTTTTTGTGCCTTTCGCGGTTAGAATTCCCGCCCCGAATTCCCAATTTTCTCGAAGTTGCCCTTGATTTGGATCGAAAATTTTATTAAAGTTCCCTGCTAAGTTTGCCGATTAAACCGGCTGGTTCAACTACATCAACTTTAACGATTATGACGATTATCAAGAGAATACTCCCCCATACTCTGACCTGTTTGCTGGTTATTCTTACTGGAACGTTCGCCCTAGCACAATCAGACCTCGTTGAATACGGAGTCTATGTCGATAGTACCGGTGCGTCCTCTAATGATGATGACGTTACCGTAAACAAAGACGAGACGACTATTACCGTTACAAATGCGATAACAGAGTCCGATATAAATGGTACAGATGCTCCTTTTGCCGGTTTTGTCATAGACGGTGTAACAGGGGGAGGGGGGGGCGGAATAACAGATACAAGCGGTTACATCTTCAATGCGTTAGATGGTATTAGCCTCTCTGGAAATACGTTGCAGCCGATAATGGGATTTTTGTATGCAACCGATTCGGATGACAGTCCCTTCGCAGGGGAATTAAATGTCGGAACAATCACGGTTGAAAACAGCGGCGGAGGCGGAGCAAACGGTTTGTTATTTCTTAATTTCCCAGGCGGTACGGCAGCAAACCTCAGCGGAAGTATCATCAATGTCGGCGACATCCTCTTAACCTCAACGGGCGATGCGGCTGCCAGTACGTCAACCGGTTTTTTTGCCGGAATGTTGGCAAATAACTCTCACGTGACGCTCGGTATGCTTGACGACGGTGAGGGTCATATTACTGCTGGTCTTATTGAAGTTATCTCGTCCGGTTCCGCCAAAGCCGTTTCCGCGGTGACTATCGGCGGTATTGAAGAAGGCTCTTCGTTAAGCGTCGGGACTATCAATGTTGAATTAGAGACGGACACAGACGGACAGGGAACAGCGGCACGCGGTATTTATATCAAAGACCAGACGAAAGACAGCACCGGAACAGGAACCGGAGATGTTGCCGGAGACCTCATTATCAACGGGGACATTACCGTAACGGCAACGGGAAATCAGGATGCTTACGCACGGGGAATTGAAATCGAAGGCAGTGTCAATAACCTGATTATTAAGCATAATGTTATCGTTACTTCCGACGAGGATGCGACCATAGGGAAGGATTTTACGAGTGCGGTTTATGTCGAAAAAGGAGCAGACAGCACAATAACGGTCGAT
>JAITQJ010000080.1 GCA_031288955.1 Planctomycetaceae bacterium
TGGGGCGGCAAAGAAGTCGAACCCAATAAAATTTACGAAGGAAGAGTCGCCCGGCTTGATGATGATTTCATCGTCGTGGACATCGGCTGCAAGTCCGAAGGTATCGTTCCGACAAGCGATTGGGACGAAGAGGAAAAACCCGAAATCGGGGCGATTATCAAGGTTCTTGTTGATGAGGAAGAGGAACCGACACCCGGCTTTGAACGCAAAGGAATGATTCTCCTTTCCAAAAAGAAAGCCGCCAAGGTTGAAGCCTGGGACAATATGATGAAGTCCGCCAAAGAGGGCGAGATTGTTACCGGTACTGTGCTTCGCAAAATCAAAGGCGGTCTGCTCGTGGACATCGGTGTTTCCGTATTCCTGCCTGCCTCGCAAGTTGATGTCCGCCGTCCAAACGACATCGGCGAATACGTCGGAAAAGAAATTCAATGCGTTGTCCTGAAAATTGATGAGGAACGCCGCAACATCGTGGTCAGCCGCCGTGCCTTAATCGAAAGCGAGCGGGCGGAAAAGAAAACGGCTCTTCTCGCCCAACTCAACGAAGGCGAAATCCGCAAAGGTATTATCAAGAATATCGCCGACTTCGGGGCATTTATCGACCTCGGCGGTATTGACGGCTTGCTGCACATTACTGATATGAGTTGGGGACGCATTAACCATCCCAGCGAAGTCGTCAATATCGATGACACGATTGAGGTCGTGATTTTGAGCATCAATCGGGAGAAAGAGAAAATTTCTCTGGGCTTGAAGCAGCGGCAGCCGAGTCCGTGGGATGTCGTTGAAGAAAAATATCCAATCGGCTCAAAACTGACCGGTACGGTTGTCAACGTAATGAATTACGGGGCATTCATTAAAATCGAAGAAGGTATCGAGGGACTCGTTCACGTTTCTGAAATGTCCTGGACAAAGCGGGTCAATCATCCCAATGAAGTGCTGAATGTCGGCGATGACATTGAGGTCGTGGTGCTGTCGATTAGCAAAGAGAAACACGAGATTTCGCTCGGCATCAAACAGACTTCGGAAAATCCGTGGGATTTCACCGATGATAAGTATCCGGTCGGCGGTGCGGTAAAGGGTATTGTCCGCAATCTGACGAATTACGGAGCATTCATTGAAATTGAAGACGGCATTGACGGCTTGCTGCACGTCAGTGATATGTCTTGGGTCAAGAAGGTTACGCATCCGAACGAGTTGGTTCAAAAAGGACAGGAAATTGACTGTCAGATTCTTTCCGTAGATAAGCCGAACCGGCGGATTGCGCTGGGAATGAAGCAGTTGGAAAAAGACCCGTGGGAACACGAGATACCGGCGAAGTACACGCCCGGTTTGGTCATCAAGGGAACGGTAACGAAAATTACGAATTTCGGAGTGTTCGTTTCGCTTGATGACGACCTGGAGGGCTTGCTGCACATTTCAGAGTTGTCTGATGATAAAGTTGACAACCCTGAAGAGGTGGTGAAAATTGGCGATGAAATTGAGGTGAAGGTACTGCGGGTTGACCTGGATGACCGGAAAATCGGTTTGTCGAAGAAACGTGCCGGCTGGACGGCAGAGCAAGAGGCAGCGGCAGAGGAGCCGGTGATACCGTCGTATCCGGTGATACCGCCGGAACTGTTGAAGGGCGGAGTTGGCGATTCGGGACCGTTGTTTAAGTAAAATTGCTTTGCTGATAAAGGAAGAGGGGCGATAGCTCAATTGGGAGAGCGCAGCGTTCGCAATGCTGAGGTCGGGGGTTCGACTCCCCTTCGCTCCAATAAATTGTTCCTGAACCGTTTTTAGGCAAGGTAATTAAATGGTGCGGCAGGGACGTGATATTCTTTCAGGTGGTTTTTTCGCGCTAACTTGCCGTCAGCGGTTCTGAAAATTTGCGGCGGTATCTTGACAAAACAAGCGGAATCGGGTATTATATGATAGAGTATTGGAGAGGTGGCAGAGTGGTCTATTGCGCGGGTTTGCTAAATCCGTGAGTCTGTAAGGGCTCCGCAGGTTCAAATCCTGTCCTCTCCGTTTTACATACTGTTCTCCATTTATGCTCCGCTGTTTGCATTATTTCTCTTGGTTTTATTTTACCGTCTTGACATTCCTGCTCTTATCGCCGGATTTGACCGAACCGTTGCGGCGCGGAGTGAAAGGAGAAAGTTATGCACACCTTCTTATTTTCGGCTTGCTCGGCTTGCTCTTTGAACTCGGACGGAGGAAAAAAACGTTTGAATTTTGGTCTCTATTTTTGACAATCTATGCGGTCAGCACAGAACTTTTACAAGGAATTTTAAGTCCGGTGTTTCACCGAGAATGTGATTTGAACGATATGATACAAGACTCGGCAGGTATTCAGGCGGGAATGGTCATCGTCCGGCTCTGTGTTCTGGCAGTACAATGGAAAAAACAACGAAAAACAGATGTCTAGCGAACAGGAATTACAGGAATTTCAGAATACCGAACCGGCAAACGACCAGTTGGCGGAGAACAGTGCGCCGTTCGCTATCAGCGTTTCCGACCGGGTCAAGCGGCTGCCGCCGTATCTCTTCGCACAGTTAAATAAACTCAAATATGAAAAACGCCGCACCGGTGCCGATGTCATCGACCTCGGTATGGGAAGTCCCAGCGACCCGCCGCAGAAAATTGTTACCGATAAACTCTGCGAAGTTGTACAAAATCCCAAACTGCACGCATACAGCCACGCCAGAGGATTGCCCCAACTGCGAAAAGAAGTCGCCGCCCGATACCTCAAATATTACGGTGTCCGCCTCGACCCCGAAACCGAAACCATCGTTTGTATCGGCTCAAAAGAAGGATTGTCGCACCTTTGTCTGGCACTGTTAGGCGCAGGTGATACTGCCGTTGTCCCCTCGCCGTATTTTCCGGCACATCTGCACGCCGTTATGCTTGCATCCGCTAATGCGTTGACGCTGGATGTCCGCAACCCGGAAAAACTGTTATCGAACATTGCCAATACCTGTGAGCATCTTTGTCCGCGTCCGAAAGCCGTGATTGTCAATTATCCGCATAATCCGACAACGACGGTGGTCGAGCAGGGTTTTTATGATGACCTCGTAAAATTAGCGAAACGTTACGGCTTTATGGTCATCAGCGATATGGCATACGGCGATTTATGTTACGATGGTTATCGTGCGCCGAGTTTTCTATCATCGCCGGGAGCGATTGAAGTCGGCGTTGAAACGACAACGATGAGCAAGGGCTATAATATGGCGGGCTGGCGCATCGGCTTCTGCTGCGGCAATCCCGATATTGTCCGGGCGTTGGCAACGGTCAAGACGTATTACGATTACGGCGTGTTTTCTCCGTTGCAGATAGCGGCGATAACGGCAATCCGGCACACGGACAGGGCGGTCGAGGGGCAGGCGAAAGTATATCAAAAACGCAGGGACGTGCTTTGCAGCGGTTTGCAGCGGCTCGGCTGGAATGTCGATAAACCGAAGGCATCAATGTTTGTTTGGCAGCAGATACCGCCGGAGTGGCAAAAAAAAATGTCCACGTTTGATTTTGCGATGAAGTTGTTAGGCGAAGCAGATGTCGTTGTCAGTCCGGGCAGTGCATTCGGCGAAGCCGGCGAAGGTTATATGCGTCTTGCATTGGTTGAAAAAGAAGACCGGCTGCGTCAAGGCGTGCGGCAAATCGCAAGAGCGTTGAAGAAATAAACTATGCGTGCTTGTATTCAGCGTGTCCGGTCAGCGGCGGTGAAGTTGCCGCTGGAAAATAACCGTCTTGCCGGTGAAATCGGCAGCGGTCTCCTCGTTCTGCTCGGTGTCGGAGTCAGCGACACCGAACACGAAGCCGAATTGCTGGCGAAAAAATGCAGCGAATTGCGTATCTTTGAAGACGGACACGGTAAAATGAATCTGTCCTTAAATGACACCGGCGGAGCAATACTCGTTGTGAGTCAATTTACACTCTACGCCGATTGCAGCCGCGGCAGACGACCGGGCTTTACCGATGCCGCCCGACCGGAAAGAGCCGAAACACTGTACCGGTATTTTATTGATGAAGTCCGCCGGCGCAACATTCCAACCGCCGCCGGTGTGTTTCAAACAGAAATGCACATCGAACTCGTCAACGACGGTCCTGTAACAATTTGGATGGACACCGAAGTATGGAAAAGTTAACTGTCCGGCGTTTGACACCGCCGGGAAAAGGCGGCGTTGCTGTTACACTCCTCAAAGGCAGCGGTGCCGAAGAAGTTTTCAGGCAGTTTTATCAAGGTTCACTCGGCAGCAATACGGAGTATGCCCGTCCGTATTTCGGCAGACTGCAACTCCTGAACGGGCAGTACGAAGATGTCGTTGTTCACCGGATAAGCGATAGTGAAATTGAAATTCATTCGCACGGCGGCGAATTGCTGGTCAATGCGGTTGAAACGCTGTTTGCGTCATCGCAAGCAGAAATTGTAACGAATAATGAAAAGCCGGAAATGATACCGTCCGCCTCTTTAACCGCCCAGCAACTTTTACCGTACGCACCGACGGAACGGATTGCCCGGCTCTTGCTGGAAACCGGCAACATTCCGGTCGGCAGTGAATCTGACGAATCGGCAAAGTTGCTGCGTTTTTTGCACCGCTGCATTACCAATCCGTTCCGCATTGTGCTGGCGGGAGCAGCCAATGCCGGCAAAAGCAGTTTGCTCAATGCGATACTGGGCTTTCAGCGGAGCATCGTTGAACCAACGCCCGGCACAACGCGGGATATTGTCAGCGGTCAAAGTGCCGTCAATGGTATTCCGTTTATCTTTTACGATACTGCCGGTATCCGCAGCGATACTGCCGATGCTGTTGAAGCAGAAGGCATTTATCGGGCAACTCAAGCGGCGGCAGATGCTGACTTAACGGTTTGGGTCATTGACTCGAACTCGCCCGAAGAGGCGGAAGTCATCACCTCTGCCCCTTCTGCCCCGCTTTTATGTTTTAACAAATCCGACTTGTGCCGCTGCATTATCCCGCCGAAAGCGGTTGCGGTCAGTGCCGCAACCGGCGAAGGTATCGCCGAACTCCTCGAAGCCGTATATGAACGGACGTGTCCCGAAAACATCGGGCGGACAACAACCGTTTAGCACCGCCACGGCGAACGCATCGCTCTGGTACGCAGACGGTTGGCAACTTCAACCTCCGCTCCCGTTCCCGTAAACTCTTCCTTCGACGGGTCAAACGTCAGTTTGCTGTCCGTATCCCAGGCAATTTTAGCACAATGCGACGCAATATGTGCATTGGCAGCGACATCGGCGTTGGACGACGGCTTGCGGCGGGACTTCACGCAGTCCAGAAATTCCCGAATGTGTCCCCGCGGGTCAGTTCCTGCATAACGGAAGTATTTGATTTCCTTCTTTAACGCTTCTGAAGAGGCTGCCATTTTGCCGGAGTCGCCGGTTTCTATCCAACCTTCTTCACCGACATACCGGGCAGAACAAGTCCCCAAACCGAGCCAGCCGTGCTGCCGGCAAACCAGTTTCACGCCGTTAGCGTAACGTCCATACACCGTTGCCGTTCTGTTGCCCTTCGCATCGTGTTCGGGAAAATACTCGACGGGTACAGTATCATCGCTTTGGTTCGCCCACTGGCAAAGGTCAACGGTATGCGTTCCCCATTCGAGAATTCCGCCGCCGTGAAAATCGTAATGCCCGCGCCACCCGCCGCTGATGTAAGTTGCGTTGAAAGGTCGCCACGGACAAGGACCAAGCCACATTTCCCAATCGACCTCATCTTTGGACGGCTCCGGTTGAGTGGGCAGCCAATCGTGCGTTACGGCGGGATTTAACGTGTTGGCGTGAACTTCCGTCAATTTGCCGAGTTTGCCTTCGTGTACCAGTCGGGCGGCAAGTTGAAAATTCGGAATACTCCGCCGCTGCGTACCGGCTTGAAAAACACGTCCGTAGCGGTTGACGGCAGTTGCCACCGCCCGGCTTTCCTGAATTGTCAGCGACAGCGGCTTTTCGCAATAAATATCTTTTCCCGCCTTTGCCGCAACGATAGAAGCCATCGTATGCCAGCGGTCGCCGGTGGCAATGAGGACGGCATCCATCTGCGGATTTTCAGCATAGAACTCGAACATATTGCTGAACATCGTGCAGTCGTTCCCGCCGTACTTTTTATCTGCCATTGCTTTGACGGCGAGGCGGCGTTGTTTTCGGATATCGCAGATTGACAAGAAACGGACATCGGGATTGTTGAGAAAGTTCTGCAAGTCGCCGCCGCCGCGTGCGCCGATACCGAGGGCACCGAGGATGATTTGCTCGCTCGGCGGAACGGCACCGTCTTTGCCGAGTAATTTACCCGGAACGTAAAAAGGGACGGCAGCGGCAGAACAAACCGCCGCTCCTTTTAGTGAGTGTTTGAGAAATTGCCTTCTGGCGTGAAAGGCGGATACCGAGGCGGTCATTTGTGATGCGGTCATTTGTGATGCGTTCATTTAATCTGTCTCCGATGTTGCTAGCGTGTGCCAGCAACGGTCATTATAACAGCGAGCCGCTGCCGGTGCAACCCCGCTGTCTTCCGAATTTTCCGAGCCGCCGTTGTAAGATTGCGGTGTTTCTGAATACGTTAACTTGCGTTTTCAAATTTACCGCACATCGTTTTCGTAAAACGAAGCGACAACTGTTTTCATTTTCGGTGTGATTTTGCTGTTTGCAAAGTCAAGCAATTCCTCTGGCTTGTCTGTTTTGCAATTATGCCATTCGTAAATCGAAGCGCAAATGTCGCCGATAATTGCTCCGTACATCAGATTTGTTCGGTAACTAGATTTTCATTCCGCAATTCAGTATAGCACAGACGAGTTTTGTCCGCAAGAGCAGGGTAAAGGGCTAGGGATTAGGGGCGAGGGGCGAGTAAATACGGGGAAATTTTGCAAAAATTGGCAAAATTGATAAAAATTAAAAAAAAAAAAAAATAAAATAAAATTCTCAAAATATCCCTATTGACATCTTTTAGTTGACACGTTATGCTTAATAACAATGGAGGTATTGTGCCTCTATGTAAACACTATTTGAAAGGAGAACTGCTATGTTCACGACA
>JAITQJ010000093.1 GCA_031288955.1 Planctomycetaceae bacterium
TGTCGTCTTGTCCACTGGGCAGGCAGTTATGGACATCGTGGTAGTTGTGAGCGGCGAGGGCGAGTTGCTTCAACTTATTGGAGCATTGCATCCGCCTTGCGGCTTCCCGTGCGGCTTGCACTGCCGGAAGAAGCAGGGCAAACAAGATGCCGATAATGGCAATGACGACAAGAAGTTCTACGAGAGTGAATCCGAGTCTACGGGATTTCTCTCTCTCTCTCTCTCTCTCTCTCTCTCTCTCTCTAGAGACATCGTTTTTGCAACTTTTCGTTGCGGTAAAAGTGTCGTGAACATAGCAGTTCTCCTTTCAAAATGAGTGTTTCATAGAGGCAAAATACCCCTATTGTCATTGAGTATAATATGTCAACTAACAGATGTCAAGGGGAATGTTTTTTGGGATTTTTTGCTATCTTACGATAGCGGCTCAGAAAAACCGCCCAAGGTTAACGCAGCATATTTTGCCGGATACCGGCAGAAAAATATTCAAGGTCGCCGAATTTTTCGACGAAACGGTTCACTTTCGCCTGCTCTTTCGTCGCCGAAAACGTCGGCTCTGCCAATTCCATCAACTTCAAATCGTACATATAACGGTCAAGCAAACCCGGTGCCAGCGTTTTGAAGTCTTTCGGCACCGCATTCGGACGCGCCTTGTTGATATGCGTCAGCAAATTCGTGACGCAACTGTTAGACAACGGATGATAGAACTCCGGCTGCTGTGCCAGTTGATTTGCCCTGTTGACCGCATCGATAAACATTACCCGCACCTCTTCGGGGGTAAATTTCAAACGATAAATGAAAACATCGTTTTTATGGACATCTGTACCAAGACGAATCATATCCCGCTCATCAGCAAAAACGTAAATCAACTCAAATTGCCGCATAAACGCCCCCAACGGGTCATATTTTTCGTTTGCTTCGTACCGGGCTTCGATGGACATTCCGATGTGCCTGCCGTCCGCAAAGCCGAAACTCGATTCAACGTGTGCAACCCGCGGCATCCCCTTAAACGGCACCATTACGAGGTCAATCGTCCGAATATCGTCCAGATTGAAGACGGCATCGTAATAATCCGTTGTATATTTTTCTTCTGTTTGATACCGCGAATACCGGACATTGCGTATTGTTACCTGATTGCTGTTGACGGCGGCGGTTTGCAAAACGGCGTGATTCTGCGCCCATTTCCGGTCATTGGCAGGACGGAATTCCCTGACGAGATTTTTGCCGAGACTCCAAATCGGGGTTTGTTTTGCCGGTTGTGTCTGAAGCGTAATTGCCGAAGGTGTTTGCGTTTGTGTCTGCAAATCAGTAATCGGCGGCGGTGTCCGTTGTGCCGGCGGCTGTTCGTCAGAAACGAGCCGATAAATGCTGCCGGTGTTATCTGCTGAACGTTCGGTAACAAGGTTCCACGGCTTATGCAATTCGGGACTGGCAACGCTCTGCGGTGAAAGCCGGGCGTAATTCAGCGGCATACGCTGCTGCGCAAAAACACCGCCTGCGGCTGCCAACAGGAGTACAACGGGCAAAATCGAAATGTATTTGACCTCCAAACGCCCCATAATGATTTTTATCGTCAAGCGCAGGATAATTATTTTGCAAAAATAAAACAAGAGTGAATCCCCGTCTAGGCACTTATGCAAACCGCTGTGAAAAAGGGATATGATTATCGTCTGCGCAAAATATCCTTCGTTTACTTCTCCCTTTCCTCGGAAACACCGGTTCCAGCAACGGTGTCAATGTCTATCGTCAAACCGCAAAGCATACTCTCCGCGCTTGCGCTGCCTAAATACAGGCAATTATGGAACAAGTCTATTGTCCCAGCGGCTGCATTTTTGCTTCGGCAGCCGTTACTTTCTGAAAGCGGTACCATTTACCTCGCAACCAGTCAACAAGCGTTTCGATTTGCGCCTGTGTCATTACGGCATCCGCCTCACTGCGGTAGAACGCCGGCATCGCATCGTTGCCCTTGTCTTTGCCTACCGGCGGACCATAGAAACGCTTCGACTCCGGGTCGGCAATAATGCCTATCATCCAATCACGGGACATATAACCCCGCAAATCCGGTGCTTGAATCACCGGTTTGTTATTCGCTTCATAAGTTTTATGGCACTGACCGCAGCCGAACGCTGCAAATAATTCATTCTCCGGGGCTTTCGGCAGTTCGGCAGTCCCGCGGGAGGCGGTTCGTCTTGCTTCGCTTTCCAGAAACACAACGAGTTTATCGAGTTCCGCCTCGTTATCTTCCAATGCCTCTTTCAATTCGCCGCGGACATAACCGACCATCGTACCGGTGTTAAATTTTGTGTTCGCAAAATAATCAGCACTACGGATTTTCTTCTGGTCTAAAAAGCCGGAAATCCAATCTTTGCGGACGGGATTGTACAAATTCGGTGCCTTCGGTGTTTCACAGGGAATCGCCTTAAAATCAGGATGCTCCTGTTCTCCCGCCAGCGGCGTAAACGGATGGCACAACGCACAGTGCTGCTGATAAAGTGCCGGTCCCTGCGTCAGCGGGTCGTTTTGCAGCAGCGTCAACGCCCCTGTCGGCGGAATACCGGTGAACGCCAATTCAACCGCTCTGTCCGCCTGACGTTGAGCGGCGGCTTCGTCATCACGGAACGGCTGCATTGACGATTCAAAATAATCGTGATAATACGACGCATACGTCAAATAACTCAGCGCACAAAACAGGAACAATACAGCAAGGACGTTAAACCAATGTCCGATACGCAGCCTGCCGATAACCGGTATCAGGATAATGTACACCGCTAAACAGCCGGTAACGACAAATATCGGAATGAATTTACGCTCGCCCGGAAAAACATCCGTTTCTGTGCCGTCGGCATTTTTGATTTTGAGATTGCAAAAGTGATACAAGGCACGAAACGACCATTCTGGTCGGGCGGCATCGTAAAAACCGGCGGGGTCTGCCGGTGCGCCGAAGTGTACACCGAGATGTGCTTCGCGGGGCAGATTCTCGTTAATCGTGAACGTTTGCGGACGAAGCGAGTGTAATACCGGTAAGCGATAAACAAGCAGCAGTACAACTGCCGTGAACAACAAAACGGCGAGGCAGCGTTTCAGAAATTCGTTGGGGAAAAGCGGAGTGCCTTGGCAGGTATCTTGCGTTTTACCGGCGGCATCTTTGGCAGCGGTGCAGCATTGACCGGCTCTGTGGTCTGCCATCCGCCAGAGAACGAGGAATGTAAAAAATCCGCCGCCGAAGACGAGAATGTGCAGCACAAGAAAACGGAGCAGTGTTAACGTACCGAATTCGGGACCGCCGCAAACGATGCGGAAAAGCGGTTCACCGACGAAGGGGAGCATTTGGAGAAAACGGACGCGTACCAGCGTTGCGGAAAAGCCGGAAAGCGTCCAACTTAACAAGTCGCCGGTTAATGACGATGCGAGTGAAAAGAGGAACAGGACGAAGGCAGTCCAAAAGACGAACTCCCGCGGGGCGCGGTATCTGCCGCTGACGGCGAGTCCGAGAAGATAAAAGCCGAGAAGAATGGGCAGAAGTTGAGCGGAAAAATGATGAATACCGCGAATCATCCAACCGCCGGGCAGTCTGAATTGCAGGTAGAACAGAGATTCCCAAGCGGACTGGGCGGACGGCGAATAAAAAGCCCAGAGGAGAACACCGGTCAGGACTTGAAGAAAAAAGGCAAACATTACCAGTGTCGGAAAAAACTTTCCGCAGCACTTTGTTTTCGGAACGTTCCAATGCCGGAGTTTATGAATCAGAGTGGGTACGGCGGTACGGTCATCAAGCCAAATCAGAAAATTGTCGAGCATTTTATTGTATTGTGGACGGGTTTTATGTGCGTAAAGGAGGCAAACGCTGTAACGGTATTTTCGCCGAAAATGCAATGTTTGTCAACCGTCCCCGCCTTTTTTCCTCATTCTTTATCAAAAAAAACGGCAAACGGATTATTCTTGGATTGCGGTTACTTGAAAGCACGGCGAAAAAGAATACAATCTATGTTTCAATTTGTATGTCCGCATTTCGTTGGATTTGCGGCTGAACAGGAGAGAAAAATCAATGTCTGAACCGGCTGCTGAAATTAAAGGTCTCGTTCTCAATCCGCTTATCACCAATGCCCTGATAACTTCCGTTGAAAGTTGTCTGCAAATGTGCGACCTCAAAATGCGCGTCGCCGGCGTAACTAAAATTCCGCTTCAACTGCCGAACGCTCCCGTAACCGGTATGATTGGAATGAGCGGTAAATGTACCGGCTTTCTTTCCGTGACCCTGCCGGAACGCGTTGCTATGCTGGCAGTCTCCGGCTTGTTGCAGGAAGAGTTTAAGACTATCAACGCTCAAGTCATTGACGGAGTCGGTGAAATGACAAACATTATTGCCGGCGGTCTCAAAACGAAACTCTTTAACACGCCTTGGATGGTCAATCACATTACCGTTCCGTCCGTCATTTTAGGCAGTAATTATCACATATCGTATTCCAAGGGGATTGAATACTGCGGTATCACGTTTGAAGTGGACGACCCCGATTCGCTCATCATTCACGACCGTATTTTTATGGTTAACACCTCGCTTATCCAAACAGTCAACTGAAGGTTTCAGAATGAGTATTCGGTTTTACTGTTCCGTATTTTCCGTATCCTCCGCTGGTGCTGCTGCCGGTGAAACTTCCAGCGGGACAATGAGCGAATAGACGATTATCTGCGGTTCTGATGTGCCTGCAAACGATAACAACTGACCGGCAAACGATTGACGGCGTACCGATAACGTTATCTGCACCGCCGCCGGTAACGTCTGCATCTCGTCCATATCCCAATACTCAAGCCAGCCCGATGATGTTGATGATGACACCGATTCCTGTTCACTGCTAGACGCTTCATAATACGCAAATTCAATGTTCACCGCCTCCGGCGCAAAGACTTCATCGTATTCCTCGTACTCCGTTTCTTTGCCCTCGTTGATAGCGTATTGTGTTGCCTGCCGGTCAAGTTGGCGGCGGTACAAGCCCTTTTCCGTCTTGCCCGTGTCCGATTCGCCGACCAAATAATACAGCACCGTTTTACCGGAACTTAACCGGTCTGACAACAGCGAAGAAGCGTTGCGGACTTGCCGTGAAGCATACATTTCCCCCCTCGGCAACTTCGCTGTATCAATTTGAATATAATTCCAATCGCCGTAAATGCCCGGCATTTGACCGTAAATGACCGTCTCCTGTGCCGTTTCTGCACTTGCCGTTTCCGCTTCGTCTGCTACAATGGCGGCAGATGCTTCTGTTTTGCGGAGTTGGACGATAACATTACGAATATCGCCGGCAATCGCATTGAGGACGGCACGGGCGGCTTGGGCTTCCTCAACTTCCGTTCGGCTAATCGTCATCTGACGCAGATGCACATCAATTGCCATACAGACCAATAACATTACGGCGGTCATCAAAACAAGAACGATGAGAACTTCGACTAACGTGAAACTTCGCATTGCGGTGTCCGTTTATACAGCGGTGTTTGTTTGTACGGCTTTTTGCATCCTGTACATTCTCCATTGTACCGCTTGCAGCCCCGCTGCGAAACAACCGGAGGCGAAGACAGTTGCTCCTTTGTGTCCGCAGCGCATTATTTCAACACTGCCGAGCATCACGGAAATTTTGTTCGACATCGGTGTCGGCGGGCGGATTGTCGGCGTGTCGTCTTTCACCGCTTATCCGCCGGAAGCGGCGGCAATCGATAAAATCGGCGGGCTTTACGACATCAATCACGAAAAGATTTTGTCTCTTAAACCCGACATTGTTTTGTACTCAACGGAAAATGAATCGCTGCGGCAGTCATTGACCGTACCGGGCAGGACGCTTGACCATCGAACCTTGCAAGGTGTGCTGGAATCCTATACAATTATCGGTGCGCTGTTCGGCGATGAAGTTTTAGCGGCTGCAAAAAACAAACAGGCGGCTCTGCAAAACCGGCTCAATGAATTTGCCGAAAAAGCGAAGCACCGGAAAAAATTAAAGACGTTAATCTGTATTGACCGGAGCCGCGGGACGGGCAGTATCCAAAATTTGTTCGTTGCCGGTAAAGGCTCGTTTTTAACAGATGCCGTGCAGTTGGCTGGCGGCGAAAATGCTGCCGAATCGGTCGGCTTGCTTGCACCGGTACTTTCGGCGGAGGGAGTGATTGGGCTTGCACCGGAAGTCATCATTGACCTTGGTTTTACGCCGCCGGGTGCAGCAGCGGAATCGGATTTGGCAGATTGGCAAACGCTTGGCGGGAATGTGCCGGCGGTAAAAAACAAACGTATTTACAAGATAACGGACGACTACGCAACAGTGCCGGGACCGCGGACACCATTGCTGATTGAAAAGTTAGAAAGGATACTGCACGAATGACGGCGGCGGGTTGGATAATGATGTGCTGCGTTGTCGGTTCGTTCACCGGACTGTTGTGCTGGTGCGTTTGGAAAGTCGTTACCGCACCAGCCCCGCCGGAAACGTTTGCACACATCGAACTCGATACACCGGATATGCAGTTGAAGGAATAACCGCTAATAAATTATGAAACATCACCGCTTTCCCGTTTTAATTATCTCCGTTGCGCTGACTTGTCTGCTGCTCGGTGCTGCCGTTACCGGCTATTTGCTCAACCAATCTTTTAACCGGCAACTCCGTAATCCGCAGTTTCTACAGTCCGCTCTGCAGCAAAACGGCGGCGGGCAAAAAGAAAAAAAACGCACCATCGCACCGGCTGTTGTCCGTGTCAGTACCGCAAAAAAAGAAGGAATCAACACTGTCCGTCCGTTTCACGGTAAATTAGTCGCAATCCAACTCGCAAGCGTTTCCACCGAAGTTTCCGGTCTCGTCATTGCGCTGCCGATTGAAGCCGGTCAGCAAGTCGAAGGCGGCAAAACGCTTATCGCCCAAATCGATAAAACCTGGCTCGAACTGAATATCGCTCAAACAGTAGCCGAAATCAAAATTCTGGAGCAGCAGTACGGTTATCAGCAAAGCGAACTGAAACGCGTTGAACAGATGGCGGGCAGAGCGATTTCCGAAAGCGAACTGAATAATCAACGGATGCTTTGCGAACAGTATCAGCAATCATTGGAAAAAGCAAAAATTGCCAATCGGGAAGCAACGGAAAAATTAAAACGGACAACAATACTTGCACCGTTTGACGGTTATGTTGTCCGGCGTGTAGCCAACCAGGGCGAATTGTTATCGCCGGGAGCAACGATTGCCGAAATCGTTTCGCACGGACAGATTGATGCCGTTGTTACCGTCGGCGAAGAGTTTATCAATCATATCCCAATCGGGTCGGATATGCCGATAATCATTCCTCAACTCGGCATTAGAGTTGTCGGTCAGGTTCGCGCTATCGTGCCGTATGACATAACGACAACACAAAGTTTTCCGGTCATTGTCCGTCTCGATGACCGCGGCGGACAGTTGAAAGCCGGTATGAGTGCGACGGCGTTGGTTTCGATAACTGACCAGAAGGAGGAAATCGTTGTTCTGAAAGATGCGGTTTTGGAAAAGCCGGGCGGTTCAACGGTTTGGACGGCTGTTGAAGAAAAAAGCGAAGACGGTACGGCGGTGATTCTCGCCAAGCCGGTACCGGTGAAGGTGTCGGCAAAGGCGGTCGATTTTTACGGAGTTGTCGCAGAAACGGACGAAGGTAAAAAACTGCTCGCTGCCGGTGCCAAAACCATCATCGAAGGGGCGGAGCGGTTGACGGCGAACCAGCAAATCCGCATCATTGAACTTGACCCGAAACTGATGCAGAATCTTCCGCCGGCTTCGGGACATAAACAAATGGATTAAATACTATAATGAGACTGCTTGACGGAAAACAAATTGCTCAAGAAATCCGAAATGAAATTGCGGCAGATGTTGCGGAATTCAAAGCCGAAACGAACATCACGCCCTGTCTCGCTGCCGTTCTCGTTGGTAACGACCCGGCAAGCCGAATTTATGTCGGAAACAAAGAGAAGGCGTGTCAGCAAACCGGCATTGCCAGCCGGGTTGTCCGCCTGCCGGAAACAACCGCTGTTGGTGAACTTCTGACTCTCATCGAACAACTTAATACTGATAATTCCGTTCACGGTATTCTCGTCCAGTTGCCGCTGCCGAAAGGCTGTGATGAGCAAAAGGTTCTTGATGCGGTTGCCCCGAAAAAGGACGTTGACGCTTTTCATCCTGAAAATGTCGGCTTGATTTCGCAGGGCAGACCCCGTGTTTTGCCCTGTACTCCGCACGGTATTATCCAACTATTGGTGCGCAGCGGGATTGAAACTGCCGGAAAACACGTTGTGATTGTCGGACGCAGCAATATTGTCGGCAAGCCGGTCGGTTTAATGCTTATGCAGAAAGGCATAAATGCCGATGCAACGGTGACGTTTGTTCATAGCCGCTCGAAAAATTTACCGGAAATAACGAAACTTGCGGACATTCTTATCGTTGCTATCGGTAAGGCAAATTTCGTTAATGCGGCGATGGTAAAGTCCGGTGCGGTGGTTATTGATGTCGGCATTAACCGGACGGCGGACGGTAAAATCTGCGGCGATGTCGATTTTGAATCGGTTAAGGGCGTTGCCTCGGCGGTCAGTCCCGTTCCGGGCGGTGTCGGTCCTCTAACAATCGCTATGCTGCTTCATAATACGCTTAAAGCGGCGAAAGAAAA
>JAITQJ010000309.1 GCA_031288955.1 Planctomycetaceae bacterium
TCGCTTGTCGGAACGATACCTTCGGACTTGCAGCCGATGTCCACGACGATGAAATCATCATCAAGCCGGGCGACTCTTCCTTCGTAAATTTTATTGGGTTCGACTTCTTTGCCGCCCCAGTTGATTTCGTCTAACGCTGTTCCGCCAAGAGCGGTGTCGATTTGAGAGTCAAAATCTTCGTTAATGTCGAGTTCACGGACGAGGTTCTGTTTGACCACAACTGCAATTCCTACAAAATAAAGGTTACCGAAAAGCCCCTCCGTTGACAACGGAGTCCAGAGGCGTACTGTCCTATTTTTACCCCAACGTACTAGAATTATTCATTCTACCTAAAATTCTTTTTTTGAAAAGGGGGCAGGAACATTTTTTGCCGAAACGGGGACGATTCCGGCAATTTGTGTCCGCTTGCTTCTGCCGCATTTTCGGCTATAATTATCGTTGATGGTATCGTCCTGATACTGTCCTAACATAAGGAGTTTCCAATGCAAAATCAATATAACCAATTCGACGACAACTTCAACGCCCCGACAGATTTGTTCGCTGCCGCAGCAAACGAGGAAATGCGGGCAGCCTTCATTACCAAAACCTATCTTTATCTTCTCGGTGCTATCGCTGCGCTCACCGTTATCGAATTCGGCATTTTAAGCGTTCCCGGTCTAGGCGAAAAACTGACATCCGTAATGCTTGCCGGTCAGTTCAGTTGGCTTATCGTTCTCGGACTTTTTATGTTCGTCAGTTGGATTGCTAACAGTTGGGCTTTGAACGCTGCCAGCCCCGCAATGCAGCACGCCGGTCTCGGCATTTATGTCGTTGCCCAAGCCCTCATTCTTGCCCCGCTGCTTTGCATCGCCCAACACACCGGCGGACAAGGAACGATTGCCGCCGCTGCCGGTGCAACCGCTGCTCTGTTCGCTCTATTAACCGTTACCGTTTTTGTAACGCGCAAAGACTTTTCGTTCCTCCGCTCTTTCCTGATGTTCGGCGGTTTTGCGGCTCTCGGTTTTGTCGTCTTTGCCGTTATCTTCGGCATCACAATAGGACCGCTGTTTATGTATTTGATGATTGCCTTTGCGTGCTGTTACATTTTGTACGACACTTCAAATGTGCTGCACCATTACCGCATCGGTCAGCACTGCGCTGCGGCACTCGCTCTGTTTGCCTCCGTTGTCCTGCTCTTCTGGTACATATTGCAGTTGTTTATGTCCAGCCGGGAGTAATTACCGGCTGCCCTGTTTGATGGTCTCGCGGTTGAGTTTTTCAATCGCTTCGTCCGGGATTTTGAGTCTGGCGCGGTCGTATGAAGTCAAACCGTTGCACTCCGATTCCACGTCCGTCAACTGATGAAACATCGCGCCGGCAAGTCCGTCCGCTGCAATGTGTTGTTGCAGCAAAATCTGCATTTCCTGATAACGTTTCAAAAGCGTATCCGAATCAGGAACGTGTAAATAGCCCCAAACATCCGGTGTCCAGCAGTTCGCCGGCGGAGGTATCAATGTTAATCCGCCGTACACTCCGACAACGGAAGCACGGTTAGCATCCTGCACCGGCATTTCGGGGTTCGGAAACTTATGCGAAACATTCACATCGCCGAGTTTGCTGTCCGTCCAGCCGCTCGTCAGATTGACCAGCCGCGACGGGTCGAGTTTTCTGACAAGTTCCAAATACTTCGCCGGAAAATGTTGTCCCGCCCCTTCGTTAAATACCGTCCAAAGTACAATCGACGGATGAACAGATAACGCCTCAATCATACGCTGCAATTCGGTTTGAAACTGCGCCTGCGATTCCGGCATCTTGTTTTCGCCGCCCGGCATATCCTGCCAAACCAACATTCCAATTCGGTCACACCAAAAGTACCAACGCTCCGGTTCGACTTTTTGATATTTGCGAATCACATTAAAACCCAGCGATTTGGCAATCCGAATATCCATACGTATTGCGCTGTCTGACGGGGCAGTGTAAAAACCATCGGGCCAATAACCCTGGTCAATGACCCCCAACTGAAAGAGCGGTTTACCGTTAAGCCAGATGCGGGAATAGCCGCTCTTTTCCCTGACACGTTCAATTTTCCGAAACGCAAAATACGTACCGATTTGGTCAACACTCTGCCCGTTCTCTTGCAGCGTTAACGTCATTTGATACAGGTTCGGTGCGTCCGGCGACCACGTTTTCATTGCCGCTTTATCAAGACGCATTAACAGTTTGCCGTCCGTACCGCCGGAGCATTTTGCGGCAGCAGTTTCGCCGTCCAATGCTTCGCCGTACAATACGTATTCTTTTTTTTCGTAATCCTTTTCGGGCGTAGAAATGTCTGCCTGAACGATGACCGATGCAGTCTCATAATCGGGTATCAATTTAACGCTTTTGATAAAAATCTGCGGTACGGGTTCGAGCCAAACCGTTTGCCAAATACCGGTTACCGGAGAATAACAAACTCCTGACGGCGTTTCTGTTTGTTTTCCCCGCGGCTGCTGTCCCCGATTCGTTGGGTCAAAAACGGCAACGGTTAGTTCGTTGCTGCCTTCACGTTCGATGCAGCCGGTAATGTCGAAGGAGAACGGGTCGAAACCGCCGCGGTGTGTTCCGACGAGTTGCCCGTTGACGCTGACAGCGGTTTCCCAATCGGAGGCACCGAAATGCAGCAGTATGCGGCAATTTTTGTCCCAGTTTTCCGGCAGTGTGAACGTACGGCGGTATGCGCAGCGGTCGGTTGACGCTTTAATACCGGATAAAAACGAGCCGGGCGGAAACGGCACGACAATTTTTTCCGCTGCCGGAGCAACGGCTGCGTCTTCTTTAACACTGCGGCTAAACTCCCAAATGCCGTTGAGGTTAAGCCAATCTTTTCGGACGAGGCTTGGACGGGGATAATCATTGAGAACGTTTTCGCCCTTTTGCAATTTATCGCCGACTTCGGCTGTCCATTGTGTTTTGAGAGGATTGATACGGGTTATTTTGACGGCATTACCGGGATTTACCGCATCAGGCAGACTGAAAGATTGGGCGGAGACGCTGGAATTGACGGCGAGAAAGACGGCAACGGCGAGCCGTTGTAACATTAAACCGTCCTTTGTCTTTATTGCTTGTGCCGCCGTTGTCATCGGGTATTGCTTTCGTCCGCCTATAAGCGGATTATGCTTATTTTCCAACGTTGAGTCAACGGGATTTTTTACGGCGGCGGTCGCGTTTGATGTTGTCTTTTTTCAGAACCGCAATCGTAAGATTGCGATAAAAAAATCAAAAAGCCGTTTTTCGTTGCGGTTCGGTTCCGCCGTATTCACGGCGGAACACACACAGACTCAACCCCGAAAGCGATTGAAATTGCCTCGGACAGCGAAAAAAAAGGAGGGAATAGGCGGTTTTCGCATTAAAACGCTTTCATATCGCTGTCGTCGTACTCGACGTTTTTACCGTCCTTTTGCAGTACGGCAATGCCTAACTCGCGGGCTTCCGCAATGACTCCGTCTTCGAACGAAAAGCCGGCAATCGCAAGAAGAATCTTCTTATCGCTATATTCAGGATACAGAAGACGAAAGTTGCGTACTTTGCGTTTTATCAGCGTTTTGAGGTCAACACGGCGAAATTTGTACTTTACCTCGCCGATGACAATCCCAATGCCGTTGTGCAGCACAAAGTCAAACTCATCTTGTATATGCCCCCGCGAAGGTTTCAGATTACGTGTACTTTTTTCAAACGTCATACCGCCGAGCGACAA
>JAITQJ010000177.1 GCA_031288955.1 Planctomycetaceae bacterium
GAAAAAATTAAAAAAAGAGATTTGTGAACTGGTGGAAAATTGCTTAACGAAAAAGTTCTGCAAGAAGCCAAAACAAAGCAAGAAGCCGTTCCATTTTGCTCTTATCGACAAAAAACGAATGAAAATGTATTCCAGAATTCATTCGATAAACACTTCGATAGGACAATCTGTATTCGAACAAATTGCCGAATTGGTTGCAAAATCTAATTCTGATTTTACAACAGTGCGGAGACAATACCCGGTTGGTGATAAAATTTATAATGCTTGTCGGACTGAAATCGATGACATTGTCTACGAAATCAAAACAACAGTCCCGGATAAAGTAACAGTCCCGGATAAAGTAAATGAGATTATGCGAATAAAAAACAAACTTAATGGAGAGAAACAAAAAATAACACCAGCGAAGGTTGACCTGTTTCTAACGAATACTAACGGAACACAATTTTTGTTCGACTTAAAGACAGCAACCCCCAATAAGGGGGATTGGGGAGAGTTCAAACACACCCTACTTGAGTGGGCAGCGGTCGTGTTAACGAGCGACGCAAATGCAACAGTTAACACGTTGATAGCAATCCCATATAATCCTTATGCGCCGAAACCGTATCAACCTTGGCAAATTGATTATTTTGATGTGCCGCAAGAGTTAAAGGTTGCTGCTGATTTTTGGGACTTTCTCGGCGGTAAGGGAACCTATACAGGTTTGCTTGATTGTTTCAAAAAAGTAGGTATAGATTTGAAAAGGAAAATTGACAGATACATTGATGGCTAATCTGTTAAAGTTGAACGATGAAGGGCATCACTAGGGCGTGTTGACTCTAATCGCAAAATTGTGAATTCTAGGCGAAAATGGCTATAATTTAAGTAAAAAATGCTTTTTGAAATTTTTCTAACCAGCCCAAATTAACACCTATTTTGCCTATATTGTAAGTGTCAACACGCCCTAATCTCGACCAACGAATTAAAAGTTGCTTGATTGTTTCGAGGAAGCCGGCATTGAATTGCGTCCCGAAATTGACGATTATTTTGCGAGATTTAACGGCACACCATAAAGACGCAGATTTTTGCCGATGTCGAGACGCAGAAAATGATTAAGACGTTCAATTATGAGTGAAAGGTACCGCAACCGCCGAAAAAGACACCTGCGGGAGAACCGCCGATACCTCACATTTATCGTTACTCTTTCCCGCTTTCTTTCAAAGATACCCGCCGCAAAAACACGTCCAACACGAACAGGAACGCCGCTAATGCCAACAGATAGATCCGCAACGGCAGCGGCTCTTTTCTTTCTCCCGGACACGTTGTATAATAGGGAGAACGTTTCGTTTGTCCGTAAAAAAATATGCTGCCCACAAACCTTATGACTAAACACTTTCCCGCCCTGTTCGTCCTGTTTTCGCTGTTCTTTGCCGCTTTTTGCGAAACGGCACAAGCACAGCGTCCATTCAAACGTCTCACCCAGCGTTCTGGTGCAAAAATGTCCATCTCACAAAGCGATTTCGGCAAAACCGCCGACGGCAAGTCCGTCAAAATTTTCAAACTCGACAACGGTAAAGGAATTACTGTCGAAGTTCTCAACCTCGGCGGAATCATCTATTCGTTCAACGTGCCGGATAAAAACGGCAAAACCGTCAACGTCTCCGCTAACCTCGAAACCGTTGCCGAATACGAAAAATACCGTCCGTTTTTCGGCGCACTCATCGGAAGATTCGGAAACCGCATCGCCAAAGGCAAATTCACGCTGGACGGCAAAGAATACACGCTGCCGATAAATAACCCGCCGAACTCGCTCCACGGCGGAACCAAAGGATTCGATACCGTTTTGTGGGACGTTACACAAATTCACGCAGGAAATTACATCGGTCTCGAAATGCACTACACGGCGAAAGACGGCGAAGAAGGTTACCCCGGAAAACTCGATGTAACTGTCGTCTATCAACTCGGCACCGACAATACGTGGACGATGGATTACACCGCAAAAACAGACAAGGCAACGATAATCAATCTGACGAATCACACGTTTTGGAATCTTGCCGGTTTCCCGAACAAAAATCTCGAACACGTGCTGACAATTAACGCCGACCGGTATTTACCGACCAATGAGAATTTGATACCAACGGGCGAATTGAAGCCGGTTGCCGATACGCCCTTTGATTTCCGCACGCCGCATAAAATCGGCGAAAGAATTAGTCAGGTCAAAGGCGAACAATTTTCCGGCGGTTATGACCTCGCCTGGATTTTGAACAAGCCGGCGGGCAATGAGTCAAAGAAAAGTGAATTGACGCTTTGTGCGGAGGTGTATGAACCGAAGAGCGGACGAACGATGAAAATCGAAACGACCGAACCGAGCGTTCAGTTTTACAGCGGCAATTTCCTTGACGGCTCGACGGGTTTCAAAGGATACAAATACGAAAAGCACGGGGCGTTGTGTCTGGAAACGCAGCACTATCCCGACTCGCCGAACCAGTCGGCGTTTCCGTCAACGGTGTTAAAGCCGGGCGAAACGTACCGAAGTACAACCGTACATACGTTTTCAGTAAAATAGTACCGTCAGGTCTAATACCGCCGGTGCTTGGGTGAAACCTTTAACAACCAAATTACGATGGCAAAGACTAAAACGAATACGTATCCGAAACTGCATAATGCGGCGTGGCCCGGTACTGTCGGGAAAGGCGTTGCCGGTGCCGAGGCGTTCATTGACCTCGACACGATGATTAGGCTCACAACCGATGCCGAAGTCGGCGGAGCAAAATTCGACGGTATCGACCTTGCTCTCGGCAAGCCGCATTTCGACCCCGATGACATTGACGGCGAGACGAACCGGCTTGCCGAAAAAGTCAGCAAGTACGGCTTGGAAGTCGGCACGATTGTACCGGCAATCTGGAGCGGCAGTGCCTTCGGCAGCGATGCGGCACGAAAGACGTTTTTGGATGCCGTCAAAAAGGGCTGCGAGGTCGGGGCGGCGTTACGGAAACTAAAACTGCGTCCGAGCGGCTGTATCCGCATTGACACCGCTGCGGGCGTTGAATTATGGGCGAAAGACCCGGAAGCGAATCAGAAACGGATTGCCGAAACGTTTGTGCAGGCTTGTGAAATTGCCGCCGACTTTGACGAAGTGCTGGCTTGCGAAGGCGAAATATGCTGGGGCGGAATTCATTCGTGGAAACGGATGCTGCAAATTCTTGAAACGGTTGACCGTCCGCAAACGCTGGGATTTCAGGCGGATATGTCGCATACATTGCTGTATCTGTTGGGATACAATGCGCCCGAAGACAGGCTTTTGCCGGAAAACTTTGATTGGAAGGATACGGCGGTGTTTGATGCGGCGTACCGCAAGTTGACGGATGCGATGCGGATTTGGACGGTTGATTTGCATATTGCGCAAAACGACGGTACTGTATTCGGCAGCGGAACGCACGACAAGACGGGGCGGCACTGTTTGCCCAAAGACCCGAACGGCAAATTGGACATTGTCAAATATGCCGGTTATTGGCTTCGGGACGAGGACGGTTTGACGAAGCGGTTCAATCATATTTGCTGGGACGGCTGTATGTTCTCCAACAAAACGATGCTGGAACCGCAGACGTGGAACGATATTCTGGAAGCGATGAACAATGTCCGCCAAAAGCACGGCTGGTAGCGAAAAGTATGATAAGCGGTTTTTAGCGGTTTTTTAGCGGTTTTTATAAATGCCTTTTAGAGACATTCGGTAAATTTT
>JAITQJ010000184.1 GCA_031288955.1 Planctomycetaceae bacterium
GTTGTTGCCGGCATTGATACCGATTCGATTCAAATTCTGACGAAAGACCGGTACAGTTTGAAAGCGGTCGGTGTGAGTGCCAACGAAGATTTTGATATTGCCGTAATTGAAACGGAAGGCAAGATTCCTCCGCCGGTCAAATTCGGCAATTCAGATGATTTGGCGGCGGGCGACATTATATTGGCACTCGGCAGTCCGTTCGGCTTGGAACGGAGTTTGTCTTTAGGCATTATCAGTGCGGTTGGTCGGCGGTACATTCCGGGCGGCGGAGCGGCAACACCGCGGGTAAGTTTTTTACAGGTCGATGCGGCGGTGAATCCGGGCAGCAGCGGCGGTCCGATGCTTAATCTGAACGGCGAAGTCATTGGTTTGCAAACGGCGATTGCAACGCAAAGCGGCGGAAACGAGGGCGTGGCGTTTATAATGCCGGTGAAAACCGTTTTGCGGGTTGCCGAACAACTGGTAAAAACCGGTTCCGTTGTCAGACCGTATATCGGCTGCGGCTTTGATGCGTCCTTTTCGATGGACGACCGCCGCCGGTTGGGAATTGACCGGCTCATTGGTTCCCGCTTGAAAACGATTGAACCAAACGGACCGGCAAGTCAGGCAGAGTTGAAAACCGGCGACGTGATAGTGTCGTTCAACGGTACCGAGATTGAGGAAGATTCGCATATTGTCCTGCTGGTAGCGGAGGCGGAAATCGGTAAACCTGTCCCGCTCAAAGTCAACCGCAACGGACAAACATTGGATATTACCTTAACGCCGGAAACGCAGTTGAGCCGGTGATGCGGGAAGTCCGCCCTATAAACGGATACCTCTAATCCCGCTGATTCAGTTCGGAGTATTCCACCCAAACCATCGGGTCAGGTTCGTACTGTTTCGCTTCTTCTTCCGTTTTGGGCGGATTCAACGGACGAATAACCCGAAAACCGACATAAGCGGCATCCGTTACCCACCAAATTGACTGCGGATATTGCGGGTCTTGCTTTTTCCAGTCTGCAACCGCTTGCAGCCGCTTTGCCGACCGCAGGTTTGCCGCCTCATCGTCTTCACAATTTCCGCCCCGCGCCGTTTGCCCGAAACCTTCGCCCGCCGGCTTTTTGACCGGCAGCGCACTGCCTGCTTTCCGGTTTGAATATGTCTTTACATCGTACTGCTCCAAAACCCATTCCGACAAATTGCCGTGCATATCGTAAAGTCCCCAGACATTCGGCTTTTTCGTCTTGATTTTATGCGAAGCCCCGTCGCTGTTTTCGTACCACCAAGCGAAATCATCAAGTTTATCCGCATTGCTGCCGAAGGAATACGCCGTTTTCGTTCCCGCCCGGCAAGCGTACTCCCATTCCGCCTCCGTCGGTAAACGGTAATAACGTCCGGTTACCATTGTCAGCCATTTGCAGTAAAGTTGAGCGCAGTAAATCGTCATTCCGCTTGCCGGATAGCCGACCTTTCCCGCATTGTCGTGACTGATAGACGAAATGTCGTACGGTGCCGTCGGGGTTGCCAACGCATCGGCTAATTTTTCGCGGTCAGTTTTGTCCGTTTTCTTCGCTCTCTTATCCCGCAAAATTTTCAGAGCGAACTGCTCGAATTCTTTCCAGGTTGTTTCGTGTTCTTCTATCCAGAACGGTTCGACGGATACTTCGTGTTGCGGACTTTCGTCTTCGGCACGTCCTTCTTCGTCATCGGGACTGCCGAGCAGGAATTTGCCTCCTTTGACGGGAATCATCTTGAATTTCTGGTCGCTGCCAGGAATTGTTTCTTCGTAAGGCTTCATCTCGGTTTCTGTTTTACCCTCGGAATCGGGTACGAGAAATTCGAGGGAGGATTTGAAGAATGGATTTTTGAGGTTTTCCTGTTTCCGGCGGGAGTCTTTGGCTTTTGCCTTACTATTGGCGGGTTTAGCATCATCGGCGAAAGTTTCGCAGACAAAAACGCAGAGAAAGGCGGCGAAAAGGACGGCAGCAATTTTTTTCATTGGTTATTGTCGGGCTTATCCCGTAGGGAGTATCTTTCCGTCTGATTATAGACGATTTATCCGCAGCGTCAACGTGGAGGCAACGTAAAAATTAGGGGCTGGCATAGATAATTGCTTAAAAATGGGGGATACAATATGCTTTAGAGTATGGAAATTAAAGGTTGTCGTCTCAATTTGGGGCAGTCAAAAAAACTGCTTGAATTTTGTTGCGGGTGTGACCGCCCGCACCGCCGCCGGAAAATAACGGCTGGCAGTATCATTTACAGCGACCATTTCAGGTCGTACAACGCTCTTGCTGTCTCCGAGTTTAAGCATCTACGCATCAATCATTCAAAGGCAGTTGCAGAAGGCAAAAATCACATTAATGGCATTGAAAACTTTTGGAATCAAGCGAAGAGACATCTGCGAAGGTTCAATGGAATTCCCAAAAATAAATTCAATTTGTTTCTCAAAGAATGTGAGTTCCGTTTCAATTACGGTCAAGCGAAACAACTATTGACCACGCTGAAAAAATGGATTAAAATGACATCAAAATCGCCTCCCATTTAGACAATTATCTATGCCAGCCCCT
>JAITQJ010000243.1 GCA_031288955.1 Planctomycetaceae bacterium
CAGCGTTTTGTCAACGTTAACAATCAGTTTCAACGGCGATTCAAGCAGTTTCGGACGCAGCACGTTAAACAATTCGGAAAGAAGCAGATTCAGTTGGTAATCGGCTTCGACAATTTCCATCTTGCCCGATTCGATTTTGGAAAAGTCCAGAATATCGTTGATAATCGCCAGCAGCGATGAACCGGCTTGATGTATGTCCGCTGCCATATCCATCGCCTTTTCCGAAAGCGGTTCACGCAGCAGTAAATCCGCCAGACCGATGACGGCATTCATCGGCGTTCGGATTTCGTGCGACATATTTGCCAGAAACGATGACTTTACACGCGTTGCCCGTTCGGCTTCATCTTTTGCGGCAATGATTTCCGTAATATCTTGAGCAAAGATAATAAGCCCTTCGGTTTCCGTATTCGCGGTCAGCATCGGCAAAAAATTGACAACGTAATCGGTCTCTTCCTTGTCCGCCTTCCATTTTGTCCGCAGCGTTATTTCTTTTGCTGTTTTGTCCGCTATTGCTGCTTGAATCGTCTCCCGAAGCGGCGTATATTCTTCCGCCATAAACATATCGCTGAATTTTTTCGCTCCGAGAAAACCAAAGGCAGGGATTTTCATTTTGTCCAGCAACTTTTTGGACGCATAGACAAACCGTCCATCATTATCAAGCATAATGATGATATTAGGGCTTTTTTGCAGGAAAAAGTCGAAGAATTTGCCTTGCCGGATGTATTCGCTTTGAACTTCGCTTTCATAAGACAGATGAGTCTGCTGCAAGGCTTTGGTACGTTCAATCATCGTCTCCATACGGGCTATTTCCCGTTTGAGGCGTTTATTTTCCCGCATTATAGCAACCGGGTCCAGTGAATCCGGCGGCGCAATGATTGATGACGGCGACTCCATCAAATACTGTCAACGTGTATAATCCGTTCATTGTCCTTGATTTTAGCAACTTGTCAATGTTTGATAAGAAAGGACAACAATGTTTGCGCGATGAACTGCGCCCGTTTTCCAAACAGATGTTATGCCGCCGTTTCGTCTTCGTTAAAACGTTCTGCAAAGAGAGCGGCAATACAGTTTATCGCTTCTTCGGCATCATCGCCAGCCGCTTCCAGTTGCAGCGGCGTACCTTCACACGCCGCAAGTGACAGCAGTTCAAGCACACTTCGGCAATCCGCAACAGCACTGCCGCGGCGGACTTTCACATCAGACTGGAATTTTTTACATTCCTGAACTATCATCGTACTCGGACGCGCATGAATGCCGCTGCGGTTCAGCACGATGACATCTTTAGTCAGTGTATTAGTCACTTTGCGTAAACGTTTGCGTCGGCTTCTTTTAAGAGTTCAAGTATCTTGTCCTGCGCATCGGATTGTTTCAGGAACCGGCAGAACGAATCGTCCTTGAGTTGCCGGGTGATATGCTCCAGCGCACGCAGATGGTCGCCCGGTGCATCCGGCGGAGAAATCAACAGGAAAAAAAGGTGAACCTTTTCGCAGTCAAGGGAGTCAAAGTCAATGCCTTCCTGACTGACAGCAACCGTACCGACGAGCCGGTCAACGCTCGGATGTTTCGTATGCGGAACCGCAATGCCTCTGCCGATACCGGTCGAACCGAGTTCTTCGCGCTTGATGATGGCTTTGATGATTCCGTCGCAGTCCCCGGCTTTAATGCCGCCTGTATCGACGAGGGATTGCACGAGTTCACGGATGACTCCTTGTTTGTCACCTGCTTTCACTTCGGCTTTAACCGAGTTGCTCAAAATAAAATCGGCGAACTTCATATCTGAAAACCTTTGGGGTTAGCATTGAAACCGGCTCGTGAAAGCCGGCAATTAGTCTTTGTTATGTTCCTGCAGTTTCTCTTTGTGCTTCTTGATTTGCTGTTCGAGTTTGGCGACAACCAGGTCAACTGCCCCGAACATATCATTGGAACGATGAGCGGCAGAAATATCGTGTTTGTGTTCGCATTTCACAACAACGGTAATCTCCGGTTCATCGGGTTTGGACAAATCAACGGTTACGTCGATGGAAGTCAGGCGTTCAAAAAAACGTTGAATTTTTTCGACTTTCTGTGTTATCTTCGCTTTCGTGGCTTCACTAATATCGCCGTGCCGGGTTGAAATATTGATTTGCATCGTCGGAAAAATAAAAGGGAACTGTGCCTCGCACTAAACTATGCTCCCTAATTCTACCAAAAAAATAGCGAACCGCAAGACAGTAGGGGGCAACGGACAGTTTTTTGTGTTTTTTGCGGGTACGGTACGCAGACCGTTAAGCCGTTATAAATGATATCAACGGATACTGCGGCTAATCCCATTCCGCCTGTGTTGTTGGAAAAGCGAACCGGTACTGTTGTACTATAGTTGACGGCGAGTCCCATTTTACCGGACTTCTTTCTGTCCGCACCGTTAATGCCAGGGGGCTGAACTTGCCGCCCAAAATCCCCTCTTGACAGAAATGAAATAATCTGATAGAATAATCCATACTAATTCCGTAGGTATTACTTCCATTCACTAAAAGGAGAAAAAGATGTCGATTGCGAAACGTATTACCGACCTCATCGGTAACACCCCGTTGCTCGAAACAACGAACTACAACAAGAAGCACGCCCTTAAAGGCACTATTGTTGCCAAACTGGAGTACTTCAATCCTGCCGGCAGCGTCAAAGACCGTATCGCCGTGGCGATGCTGGACGAAGCAGAGAAGCAGGGACTTATCAAGCCGGGAGCCACCCTCATCGAGCCGACCAGTGGTAACACGGGTATCGGCTTGGCTGCCGTTGCTGCCGCACGAGGATACAAACTTATCCTGACGATGCCGGAGACGATGTCCATCGAACGGCGCAACCTTTTGAAAGCATACGGTGCAGAACTCGTTCTGACCGAAGGTGCGAAAGGAATGAAAGGTGCCATCGCCAAAACAGAGGAACTGCTCACAACGACACCGGGCAGTTTTTCACCGGCGCAATTTGATAACCCCGCCAATCCGGCGGTTCATCGGGCAACGACGGGACCGGAAATCTGGAAGGATACCGGCGGCAAGGTCGATTACTTCGTTTCCGGTATCGGAACGGGAGGAACGATTACCGGAGCAGGCGGCTTTCTCAAAGAGAAAAATCCTGCACTGAAAATTGCCGCGGTCGAACCCGCTGGTTCACCGGTACTTTCAAAGGGGACTCCGGGGTCGCATAAGATTCAGGGAATCGGTGCCGGCTTCGTTCCGAAGGTTCTGAACACGAAGATTTACGACGAGATCATTACGGTCGAAAACGACGACGCTTTTGCTGTAGGCAAAGATTTTGCCCGAACGGAAGGCGTACTTATCGGCATTTCGTCCGGTGCAGCACTTTGGGCGGCGACGCAAATTGCCAAACGCCCCGAAGCCGCCGGAAAGGTTATCGTCGTCATTCTGCCCGACACCGGTGAACGGTATTTGTCCACTCCGCTGTACAGCGATTAGAACTCAATTAACCGCGAAGATTTCTGAATGAATAATGACACTGAATAACGAGAGAAAACGGATACCATAACGGTATCCGCTCGTACCTTCGTTATTCATTTTGATAACCATCGGGGCTTCGCGGTTTTCTTTAACCGTCTTAACGTTCCCGCAGGAACATTGAGTCGTTTCCGGCAATGTCGAAGAACGGGCGGTTCATATTGTTAGCAAAATTGTTCGCTCCGCCGCGGAAATAAAATATCACCCCCAATGACACTGACCACGCTTCGCGGTCATTCCCGCGCCATCTGCGTCCCTCGTGCGGCGATAAAAACGTTACACCGCCCGTAACCGCCAGGCGGCTGCTTATCGCTGCTTGTCCGTTGCAGCCCGCCAAAATGTCGCCCCATTCTGTTGCTCCTATCTTGCCTTCAACCTGTCCGCCGCAAGGAAGCATATAACGTCCAAATAGTAAATAATAACTTTGAAGCAGCAACTCTTGAGACGTTTCAAAAATATCCGTGCTTTTTTTATTCAGATTGAAACCGCCCTGAAAACCGTATTCCAAGCCTCGGAACGAACGCATCGAGATTTCGGCTCGCATCTGCCGGAAACGATACGTGCGGCGGGGCAAATCATACTCATTAGAATAGAGCCGAATCCGGTCATCCATCCAGTCAAGTGCCGCGCCGCCTTGCAGCGGTTTGCTGTCGTAACGCTTGAAAACTGCCGCCGTGTAGAACATTTGGTTCCGTCCGTACTTCTTATCGTACATATCGGCTTGATTTGTCCGCACACCGCCTTGTGCCGTAACCGCACCGGAAGCGGTCAGCGGCGTTGACCAATTCAAACCTTCGCTCAATGCAAAACTGCCTCGTCCCTGACTTAACGTATTTTTGAACGTATTTGTTCCGGCAAAGAATTGCAGATTATCAAGCGTACCGGTTCCGAACGTCGGCATCACCGGCACAGGATAATAACCCGGCATCGCTGCCGTATCGTCTGCCGACAGCCCCGCTGTTTCTGTTTGAAACGGCAATGTTTCTGCTGCCTGCGGAGAATTATCGGCAACATAATAACTGCCGTCGTCCATAATGACCGGCGGCTGACGGCGTTGTAAAAGCCCCTGCCAGCGGTGCGGAGGCAGCGGCACATCAGTATAGGGAACGGTATCGCTGTCCTCTAAAATACCTTCAGGAATCACTGCACCGGCAGGATTAAGATTTTCAAAGGCGGTTTGCTGTGTTGCTGACCGGTACAATGCTTTCGGTGCGGCGGGGGGAGTGAGACGTTCGCCGCTGCGGGGTCTTTCCAGAAGCCGTTTCGGCACAGGGGACGGTGCAACCGGACGTTCCTCCACGTATTCGTCTGCATATTCGCTGCCGGCATCCAAATCGGGTACTGTCAAACCGGATACCGAACGTTCAGCGGCAGCGCTAACGGCGAGTATCAGGACAAAACAGCAGAGGAAAACGATAATGAACCGCATATTAGTAATGATGAAAAGTTCAATGTTCACTATTTTATCGGCATTATTTAACCGATACTTTCGGAAAAACCGGAATAATCGGAAAATTTTACCGATATTAATATCAATTTTTATCAGGTTTGCGTTCTCTTCCTGATTTTATAGACTTGTTCGGTAACTGCCGAATATTGGATAAAACCTTGTAAAAGCCTACGTTTTATTTTATTGAATTTACGCAGTTTGCCTATTTTCGGTTACCGAACGAGTCTGGTAACCTGTGCGATGTCGATGACGGACGAGCGGTTACGCTGCGGTACGACGGGTTATTAGCCGGATACAAAGTATCCGGCTCTCGTGATTTATACTTTTTTAGCGTAAAAACGTTGCCC
>JAITQJ010000326.1 GCA_031288955.1 Planctomycetaceae bacterium
GCGGGTAATACTCAAGCACTCGGTCAAGCCAGGGAAGGTTTTAATACTTGGCTGGAATTTTACGGTTCGTCCGAAAAAGGCAGCGGCAATGCGTCGGTTTTCAGCGATTATAAAGCATCGCGGTGGGGAATGATACTCGGAGGCGATGTGCAGATTTATTCCCGTTGTGTTGCCGGTGTGTTTTTCGGTTACGGTAACCCTCACATTTCCAATGACCTCGGCAAGGTCAGCGCACAGGATATTTCGTTCGGAGTTTATGTCGGTACACCGCTGCCGGGCGGTGTCAACAGTAATGTAATGCTTGGTTACGGCGACCAGAGTTATACTTACAGCGGTATCGGTAATGGTAAGACGGACTTCAGCGGAAGTTCGGTATATGCCAGTTGGGAAGTGTCGCGGCGATGCGGACTATCGGTTTTCGAGTTGACTCCGCTTGCGGCACTCGACTTCCAAACAACGTCGATGGACGGATTCACGATAACGTCGATAAATCAGACCCTTGCACCGAAAGGAATGGATTATGCTGCGCTGCGGCTTGGCGTGAACGGTAAATGGAAGCGGTTACACACGCGGCTGCAATATGCACACCAACTTGCGGGTGATGATTTTGCGGAAACGAGAGTGGCGTTCATCGGCGGCACCAGCAGTACGACGCTGCGAAGCGTGCAATGGGGCAAAGATTGGTTTAATGCGGGCTTTGGAGGCGAGTTGTGGGGCAGTTCGGTGCATTGGAAGTTCCTTGCCGATTATGATTTTGAAGCCAATAACAACACAACGGCGCACACCGGCTCGCTCAAAGCCGTGTTCGCTTGGTAAGATAATCAGCGGCGGGGGATTAGTGATGAGCAGAGTTTGCTGTTTCATTTTTCTATTGCACTAAAAACCCGTATTCATACACTTTCGGCTCGATACTTTTTGCCAAGACCTTAATTGCCTCTCGCAGGACTTTATCAAGAGCATTAAACTTGTCATCGGCGGACTTCGTATTTAGCCGACCTTGCTCGTTCCGCTCCTTAAAGTATTCCCGAATTTCATACAGAGACGCATCAATCGGCGGTGTCCGCAACTTTCGGATTGTTTCGTGATAATACGTCCACAGTGCTTTGCCCGCCTCCAAAACGGCAGTTGCCTCTTTGCCGAACCGCCCCCGCTCCTTCACAAAGTCCGCCATAAAAGAAGAGCGGAAATTGTCCTTCGCTCCAACCTCTCCTGCCGAAAAAGGTATCCAATGATTGATGCCGTCTGACGATTTTATCCGGTTCTGCGAATGAAATAACGTGAAAATCAAACAATCGTTCTGAAAACGTTTGTCTTTTTTGCAGCCGTCAGTCGGATACAAAAACTGGTCGCGGTCATTTACCCAAGTATGAGCAATGCTGTGCTGTGCCGCAAAGCAAACGCAAAGCGGCATAAAATTATTGACCGTAATATCGCCGACAAAATTATCACTGGTTTGAACCGTTTCAATAAATACAAGTTTCGTGTTTTGGAAATCGTGTCTGCCAAGATGAAATACTCCAATCTTTTCGCCGTTGTCGGCGCACAAATCCCTCTCGTATTTCGTGATTTTTTTATGACCGGTATAAGTGAAAAAACGGTTTCGTCCTATCTGCCTGCCTTTGCGGTCAAACACATCACAGATGATACTCTCCAATCGTACTTTTTTTGCGGTGTCCCAGACCAAAAATCCAATCGGAAATTGACCGGTTACATTATCAAATGTGTCCGCAGGACAAATGAACCCTTTGTTGAATTTGGACTTAAATACCTTGCGAAAATGCGTAAAGTTTTGTGCTGTAACAATTTTTAACTTACTAAAAGAAGCCAGTTTTGCACCGGACAATTCTTCGGATACCCGCATAAAAAAAAGAGCGTATATTTCCCGACCGGCAGCCCCAAGCAATTCTTTATAACGCTCTTTCGTCTGCGATACCGCCACCCCGCTCTTGTGTTCGCCTTTTCTGTCAAGAGTGCGTTTGTTGCCGTGTTCCGCATACGGCGGATTGATATAGACGATAAGTTTTTTCTGTTTTTCTGTATCGTTAATAATGTTACGCAAGCCCTCCGGCAAGTCCTTAAAGTTGCCGTTGAGAAAGTCAAACGGAAAGACATGCGATTCCAGCAAATTACACTTTTTGTTACGAATACTCGTGTGCAGAATATCAATGTCCGCCTGGTCTATCGTTGAAGCCCAAACATTGTACGGATTGACCAAGCCCGTCAGTAAATTGCCCGTGCCGCAGCAGCAGTCCCAGATATAATACTCGTCCTGCCAATTCTCGCCGAACGTCTTTTCAAGGTACTCCTGCGACTTTTCGACCCAAATCTGCGGCGTAAAAAATGAACCCTTCCGTTCCCGAACATCCTGCGGCACAAGCAAGTCCCGCCGGTCTTTCATATAGTCTCGAAACTCTTCCTTCGGCGGACGCTGATACTTTTCCCAAAAAAGTTTGTGCGATTTTCCCCCGTCCCGAAAAAAAATCTCTTCAATCAGCCGCCGCGGCGCACCGGAAACTTTCACCTTGATTTTGTAATAATCTTTCTGCAAAACAACGTTCAAGTCTTTGAAATCCGGCAGTGTGAGATTGTCTTCCGACAGCAAATCGCCGAGATAAAAATCACCGTCAATGAGAGCATACAATTTCTGGTCATCATAACTGAAATCTATCGCCGGACGCACCGATGCCGACCACTTCATAAAAACCGTTACGAAATTGTTCTTCGTGATTTGGATTTTCGATGTGCGTTCGTGTCCAACGGCAAAATTGGTTTGAATGAATTTCACCAATTCGGCTTCATCGTTTTTGAAATCGAATTGGAGCAGTGCTTCGGCGGTCAGAAATTGCTCAACGATTTTGACCGTTGCGTCCGAAACGTTGGACGGCTTTTCGTTCCAGTTGAAATCGCTGCGGTTGAATATCGGCAGGACGTAATGAAACTCGATGAAGGCAATTCGTTCTTTATCGAAAACGCCGAGATAGTTCGGCGGGAGAATGTCGCCGGCATCGACCGTTTTTTTGATGGTGAGCAGGAGTTGGGCGAACATTGCAGGAATGTCGGTGATTTCCTTTTTGGATTCAGCCCAGAGAAAAGTGTCGGCGAAGAGCGTCCCTTGCGGCGGATAGACGAGAAAGTCGATGTGTTTCTCGTCGAATTCGACGGCATATTCGGCAAAGTATTTTTCTTTGACTTGGAGTTTCCAAGTCATTTCGCTCTTGGTCGCACGCGGCATAGCCTGCAATTATCAGAGTTTTGGGAACGCTTGTCAAGAATGGAACAAAGGGCAGGGCAGGTGAGCCGGTTGACAAGTGCCTGCCGGAATGGGATAATGCGTCTATTGGTCGTTCCTTTTTATAGCGTCCCGCATCCCGATTAAATGAAATGCCTCATCGGAGAAAGTAATGAAAACACTTATTAAGCAAACCGTTTTACGGGGAATTGATTTTTGTGGTTTGAACAGATATGCCCGTTGGAAAGTCCGGCGGAAGTTGCTCGTTCTGTGCTATCACGCCGTTGTTTCTAATAACTCGCCAGCAGACGATAGAAACACAAACATTGCCGTTACCGTTTCGCAGTTTGAAGAGCAACTGCAACATCTGAAAAAATGTTGGCAGCCTGTTTCGCTGCGAGAAATCCGCAATTCTTTTGCTAACAACGATTTGGCACGAAATTTGCGGGGGGGGCAAAACGCTTGCCCGATAACGCTGTTTTGGTTTCATTCGATGACGGGTTTAAGAATAATTTAACTCTTGCCGCTCCGCTGCTTGCAAAATACAAGATTCCCGCCGCCGTTTTTGTAACAACGGATTACATCGGGACTTCAGGGCAACTCTTTTGGGCATTGGAATTGAGCCAAAGGTTAATGAATTCCGATGAGGATTCCGTTACATTATCCGGCATTACTTATCCGTTACCGGATACGTCTCATTCTGAACGCAGTTCCAGCGTTATAATAATTACAAATGCGACCAAAAAGATTCCGGCAAACGAACGGCAGATATTTTTAGAAGATGTCCGCAGTAAAACGGACTACGATATTTCAGCACCGTGGCAGAAGGAACTTTACGAATTTTTGACTTGGGACGAGGTGCGGACATTACGCAAGCAAGGTATTGAAATCGGCTGCCATACTGCTTCGCATCCGATTTTATCCGCTTTGAACCCAGACGAATTGGACAGGGAACTTCGCGAGTCAAAAAAGAAAATCGAACAGGAACTCGGAGAAGAATGTGATACGATTGTGTATCACGCGGGACTTGACACTCAACTCATTCAAGGCGATAATTTCGGGTATAAGAGGGAATTGAGATAAGACAGGAAAACTGGTTTATGTCCGTTGACATTCGTTGGATACAGCGTTTTGATAGTTATCAAAGAGCATTGGCAACGCTGGAACGGATTGCAGATATTAGCGAAGAACGTCCGCTTTCCGAACCGGAAATGCTCGGCTTGATTCAGGCATTTGAATTCACGCACGAACTGGCGTGGAAACTTTTTAAGGATTACTACAACGAAAAGGGATTTCAGGATATTTCCGGTTCGAGAGACGCAACCCGGCTTGCTTTTCACGAAAATCTTATCAAAAACGGCGAGGTCTGGATGAATATGATTGCGAACCGCAATTTATCAAGCCATACTTACGATAGTGCCGTTGCCGAAGAGATTGCAAAATTGATTTTAGAAACCTATATTCACGAATTTAGAGCGTTGAGAGTTAGATTAGCGGGTGAGAGCAAATGAGATACGGGCTGTCCGAAGAAACGATTGAAAAAATTAACGGAGTATTATCGCAGCATACTGCCGTTGAAAAAGCGGTTATTTACGGTTCGCGGGCAAAAGGAAACTACAAAAACGGTTCAGACATTGATTTAACATTGTTCGGAAATATCGCTTTTGATGAATTATTGACAATCGG
>JAITQJ010000357.1 GCA_031288955.1 Planctomycetaceae bacterium
GAATTCGGTATCGGTGGCTTGGAGCAGAACGCCGTTTTTTTTGTCGGCAGAGATTTTGACGTTCTGCAAAATCGGTTTGACATCCCGCTTTGCGGCTACGGAGGCGGCAATCTGAAAGGATTGGAGAAATTTAACCCGGTCAAAAGAAATTTTCATCGGCTTTGTCGTTGGAATTGTTGTTTTCAATACGGCATCTACTCTATCAGATATTCTGGGGCTAGCAAAGAAAGCAAAACGAAGGAGGCTATTTTGTTATGTCTGTTAGCCGTCACCACAAGATAGCGGTTTTGAACCCAATACTACCAACTCGCCTGCCGAATATCCGAATAGCGGGGGGCAGCCGTACGGTTGTGATTGACAACGGGCATTAAAAACGGATAATACAAGCAGTGTTGAATTTGTTTGTACCAATACGATGACCAGCGAAACGAACCAGAACGAAAACATTTCTGCCGATTCTGAAACTCCCGCTCCCGTCCCGGTGAAACCTAAACGGCTCATCGGTTCACAACGCAACCCCGGCGAATACGTACCAAAACCGGCGATTCCCGTTGTCCGTGAAACGGTTAATGCTGAAGGTGAAAGTGTCCGGCACATCATCAAACCGCATACCGAAACCTATCCGCCGGAGAATACTCCGCTTCCGCCGAAGAATAAAGATGTTGATGCAGATGATTTGCGTCCCGACCATCTGTCGAAAGACGGCGAAAAACATTTAACCGACGTTCCGCCGCCGCCGGTGCAGCGGGTTGATGTTCCAAAGTACCGCGGCGGTAAAATGTCTGCCGACCTCGAAGCCGAATTCAATGCCGTTTTCGGCAGCAGCGAACAAATCGAAACGCTTATCAAGCAAAGCGAAGCAACCGGTAATGCCGTTCTCGAACCTGACACCCAAATCAAGGCGGTTGTTTTATCAATTCAGCAAGACAACGTTTTCCTTAACGTTGGAACCAAAGAACAGGGCGTTGTTTCGCTGAAACTTTTTCCGCCGGACAAAGAACCGAAAGCCGGTGAGGAAATCGAAGTAACGGTCGTCCGCTTTTTGCAAGATGAGGGACTTTACGAAGCGACCGTACCGCTGGCGGCACTTGACGTTCGGGACTGGTCGCAGGTGCGGGAAGGAATGGTCGTTGAAGCCAAGATAACAAAAACAAACACCGGCGGCTTGGAATGTCAGGTCAATAATCTGCGGGGTTTTATCCCGATAAGCCAAATTGATATGTTTCGCGTTGAAAATACCGAAGCATACGTTGGACAAAAGTTGACGTGTCTTGTCGAAGAGGTCAATATCGAAAGACGTAATCTGGTGTTGAGCCGCAAGTCGCTCCTGATACGGGAACGGGAAGAACAACGTACCAAACTGCTTTCCGAACTGGAGACAGGTCAAATCCGCGAAGGTTTGGTACGGAAACTTATTGATGCCGGTGCGTTCGTTGACCTTGGCGGTGTGGACGGCTTTATTCCGATTGGAGCGATGGCTTGGGGACGTGTTCGGCATCCCAGCGATTTGTTAAGCGAGGGAATGCGTATCAAGGTTCGCATATCGAAGATAGACGAAACGAATAATCGGATTACGTTGATTTATCGTGATGAGTCGAGCAATCCGTGGCTCAACATTTTGGAGCGTTTTCAGGAGAGGACGCTGGCGCGGGGGAAAGTCAGCCGGATAGCGGACTTCGGAGCGTTTATTGAACTGATGCCCGGTGTCGAAGGACTGGTGCATATCAGCGAACTGTCGAACAAACGTGTCAACAGAGTGAACGAAGCCGTAAGGGAAGGCGATTGGGTTGATGTTTTCATCGTTTCGATTGATTTAGACCGCCGCCGCATCGCGCTGTCGATGAAACAGGCGAACGAAAAATCGGACGAAAACGTGCCGTCTGCCGAAGGTGATGCAGCCGAACCGTCCCGTGAACCGCTGAAAATAAAGAATGAACATAAAGGACCGCTCAAAGGCGGCACCGGCAGCACTGCCGGCGGGGCTTTCGGATTGAAATGGTAACTTGGTAAATTCTCTGATACGGTGATTTTATGGCTGATAAGACGATATTCAAACGTATTATTGACGGAGAGATTCCGGCGGAGGTTGTTTATGAAGACAACCTTTGTATGGCGTTTCGCGATGTTAATCCGCAGGCACCGGTTCATATTTTACTGATACCGAAAAAAGAAATTGCGTCGTTGAATGACCTAACAGATGAAGATACGCCGTTGTTGGGACATTTGTACGCGGTTGTCCGGCGTTTGGCAAAGGAACTCGGTTTAGAGAGCGGTTATCGGTTGGTAACGAATTGCGGTTCTGACGGCGGACAAACGGTGTATCATCTGCATTTTCACATTCTCGGCGGTCGTCCGCTATCTTGGTCGCCGGGATAGAACTCTCGCCAAAGATTATTACGGTGAAGTTTTCGATAAAGCGTATCGCACCCCCTCTTGTATTATGCAAGCCCCTAATAATAAACTTGTTCCCTAACCGCCTGTATTTGCTTTATCGGGTTAAAACAATGAATAATGAAGAATGAAGGATGAATAATGAGAGAAAACGGATACCTCAATGGTATTAGCGTGTGTCCCCATTATTCATTACTTCATTACTTCTTATTCATTTTTCAATTTTTATGCTATAATGACTCCTGTCCAAACTGCAAAACTTTAACCGCCGTATGCTGCTCTCGCCGAAGTCCGATATAGTTTTCAAGTTAATTTTCGGCGACCAGCGCAATGCGGACGTGTTGGCGGCATTTTTGCAAGCGGTACTCGACTTGCCCGCCGAAGAGTATGAAAAAATTGCCGTCGTTGACCCGCATTTGAAAGCCGATTTGCTGGACGAAAACTCGGTATCCTTGATGTAAAGATTCACACCCCGACCGGTAAAGTCATTGACGTAGAAATTCAGGTTGCGCCGACGGCACCAATGCGGGAGCGGTTGATATTTTACCTCGCCAAAATGATAATGGAGCAAATCGGCGAAGGATATGATTATACGGTTATCAAACGAGTCATTAGCGTTGTGATAACGGATTTTGAATTGATTCTGAAAAGTCCGGCGTATCACCATATTTTCCGCTTGTATGACCGGAAACACGAGTCGGAGTTTTCTGATTTGCTTGAGGTGAACACGTTGGAGTTGCCGAAATTACCGAAACGGAAAGATAAGTCGAAACTTTAAGATTGGTTACAGTTTTTCAAAACGAAGAAAGAGAAGGAACTGGAAATGTTAGCGGCGAATAATCCGATGATTGGCAAGGCGGTAGGCATTTTGAAAAAGTTATCTGCCGATGAGCGAACCCGAATGTTAGCGGAAAAACGGGAAATGATGCGAATGGACATTTCCGCGTCGATTAAAAACGCAACCCTGATAGGTCTCGAACGAGGACTCGAACAAGGACTCGAACAAGGACTTGTTAGAGGCAGAGCGGAGGGAATAGCGGAAGGCGAAGCCAGAGGTCTCGCCGAGGGCGAAGCCAGACGAGCCGTAGAAATTGCCCGAAATGCGCTGAAAATGAAAATAAG
>JAITQJ010000003.1 GCA_031288955.1 Planctomycetaceae bacterium
GCGTTCAGGTGGGAACGCTGCAAGCGGCGACTTGGGAGTACAGCGTGTTGAATCCTGACAGCATTTACTTTGATGCAGGATTGGTACCGGAACCGACGGAAACGCCTGAACCGGCAACGCTGCTGATTCTCGGACTCGGACTTGCTGGTCTCGGACTTGCAAGACGGAAGAAATAATGAATAGTTAAGAATGAATAATGAATAATGAGAGAAAACGGATACCGCAAGGTATTAACCAGTGTCTTCATTATTCATTCTTCATTTTGCATTGTTCATTGTTTTTCGTGCCTTTCGTGGTTGAAAACAATTAAGAATGAATAATGAGAGAAAACGGATAACCTGTATCTTCGTTCTTCATTATTCATTATTCATTATTCATTCTTCATTTTGCATTGTTCCGTTTTTTATCGCTTGACGCATTGCGGTTGAAACAGTATCGTACGGTATGTTCAAATTTCGTCTGGAACCGCTGATAACGATACGTGATAACGCTCTTAAAGAACAACAGGCTGAACTGGCAAAAGCATACGATGCCCGGCGGCAGTTAGAGGAATTGCAGGACACAATAAAAATGCAGTTAGCCGCCAATGCCGAAGAAGGACGGCGACTAATGCAGCCGGGGCAAGCCGTTGATGTCAACCGCCTCCTCGGTCTGCGGCGGCAGGAAATGTTTTTAAGCAACGATTATCAGCAGTTAACGGAACAAATCAAAGGCGTTGACGAAGTTATTGAAATGCGCCGTAATGCCGTAATGCTGGCAAATCGAAACCTGAAAATCGTCGAAAAACTCAAAGAAAAACGGTATGAAAAATATCAAGATGAAGAACAGCACAAAGAAGCCGTTCTAATGGACGAAATCGCTGGAATACGGCGTTAAAGGAATAAGGGCTATCCCAACGCCACGTCAAGCACCATCATCACGGCAAAACCGACGATTGCCCCGATAGTGCCGGCATCGCTGTGCCGGTCTTCCTGCGATGCCGGTATCAGTTCCTCGACAACCACATAAACCATCGCACCGGCAGCAAATGCCAATGCAAACGGCAGCAAATCCCGGACAAAAGAAACAATCAGGCAGCCGATAATTGCAGATACCGGTTCGACCAAACCCGATAACTGCCCAAGCATAAAGCACTTAAAGCGGGACAACCCCTCCCGCCGCAGCGGCAGCGAAATTGCCGCTCCTTCGGGAATGTTCTGAATACCGATACCAACGGCAAGCGACACCGCCGCCGCTAAACTTGCCGATTCAATCCCGCTGCCAACGGCACCAAACGCCACACCGACCGCCAACCCTTCGGGAATGTTATGCAGCGTTATCGCAAAAACCAGCAGAAAACTCCGCCGCCAATTCGTTTTGATACCTTCAGGAGAATCACCGTCTCCGGCGTGCAAATGCGGCAGCGTTTTATCGACAAGATACAGGAACAATCCGCCGGCAAGAAAACCGGTAAGCGGCGGAACCCAGGGCAGATAACCGAGTGCCTCTGAAAGGCTGATGCTCGGAGCAAGCAGTGACCAAAAACTCGCCGCCAGCATCACGCCGGACGCAAAGCCGAGCATTCCGTTCATCGTGTTCGGCTTAATTTCGCGAAAAGCAAACACCGCAGCGGCACCAAATGCGGTTGCCGCCCACGTGAATAATGTTGCTTCCGCCGTCAAAAGGAGCGGCGAGTCCATACAATCCCCGCATTAAGTTGCCGCCGTTTTCTTCGGTTTGCCTTTGGAACCGCGCCGGGCTTTTTTGACCGTTGCAACGGTATCTTCGGCTTTGCGCCGCATCGCCCGTTCCTTCAAACGAACGGCTTTGCCAACCCTGTCTCGTAGAAAATACAGTTTCGCCCGATGTACAACGGCACTGCGGACGGTTACGACTTTCGCTATTTTCGGCGAATGAAGCGCAAACTTCCGTTCGATTCCTTCGCCGCCGACAATCCGCCGGACGGTGAACATTTCCCGCGTACCGCTGCCGCTGCGGGCAATCACTACGCCGTTGAATATCTGGACACGTTCCTTTTCGCCTTCGAGAATCCGGTAATGAACATCAACGGTATCCCCGATTTCAAACTCGGAAATTTCCTCTTTGGGTTTCTTGCACGCCGCTTCGACAATATCAATTAACTGGTTGCTCATCGCTTTTACTCCGGTATTATTTTTTCCGTGTTATCTTTTTCCGTATTATTTTTTTGCAATAAATCAGGTCTCTTTTCCCGTGTTCTCTGCAAACTATTTTCCGTCCGCCAATCGGCAATATCTTGATGATTTCCGCTGACGAGGACATCAGGGACGTTTATCCCTCTGTATTCCCGCGGTCGGGTGTATTGCGCACAATCCAACAGGCGGCTGCCGGTCGAAAAGGAATCATAGCGGTTCGATTCTTCTGCACCCAAAACTCCCGGTATAAGCCGCATCACGGCTTCGATGATGACCATAGCGGCAACTTCACCGCCGTTGAGAACATAATCGCCGACAGAGATTTCCTCCGGCTGCAAAATATCGGCAATCCGTTCGTCGAAACCCTCGTACCGTCCGCAAATTATAACAATTCTTTTCTCTTTTGCAAGTCCCTCTGCGGTTCGCTGGTCAAAGCGTTTTCCTTGCGGCGAGAGCATTATTAGTCTGCCGGCTTCGGGTTCCAACCGCTGTACATCTTCGACACAAGGCACGACGCGGTCAACTTTGAGAAGCATACCTGGTCCTCCGCCGAACGGACGGTCGTCCATTGTGTTATGCTTATCGTCTGCCCAATCCCGCATATTGTGCAGCCGAATACCGATTTTATAAGCATCGAGAGCGTCTTTGAGCAGACTTTCGCCGAGAAAACCTGAAAAAATGCCGGGAAAAAGCGTGAGAATGTCGAATTGAATACTCATTTTGGCTTTCGGCAGGCATTTTACGGCTTTATGAACGTTTTTGCCGATGAAACGAACTCCGTTTAGGCGGATTATAGCAATTATTTTGTTGCAGAACAAGCCTAATGCTGTTATTCGCTTTCACCTTTTACATAAGGATAAATTTTTAGCGGCAGCAGCAATATCAAAAAACGGTGTTAAAATTCTTTGTACAGCAATTCTCCCGTATCGGGCGGACGCTTTTCGTCTAATCCGTCCTGCCTGACCCAAACGGTCATCGCTCCCATTGTTCGATTATCCCAGACGTAATACGGAACCGCCGTCAGTTCTTTGCCGGCAACGTCCCTGCACTTGATTACCGTTACACCGCCGAGCAAATCTTTCTTAAACTCCGTTCTGAACTGCGGGTCTTTCGCAAGTTTAATTTCTGTAACGGCAGCGTTAATTTTTTGACGGGGATTATCACATTCCTCGAAACAATACACAATGGGTCCCCGCTGGATTGCAACGCGTCCATTGTCGTTTTTTACCTGCGGATGGGCAATGATACGTTTTGTCTCACACGGCAAGTGAATTTCAAATGCTTGCCCCGGCGTTATATTTTTTGTTTCATATTTTGCTCCGGCACGATACTTTATTGTTAACGATTTTTGGGACAAGTCCCCGCCGCAGATATTGACACGAACTTTACCGTTCCAGGGAGAATCCGTTTGCATATCAACTTCGCTGTTACCAATCTTCGCTTTACCTGTAAAATACTGATTGATAACCAACGTATTGTCTTTATCCACAGCATACTGATAACCCGGCAGCGACGGCAAAAAGCGGATAACATTTGCCGGACAGCAAGCAGTCACAAAGAACGGTTGACGGTGATGTTCCGCATTTTTTACAACATCGTGCCGGGTCGTCTGTTCCGCATCGGCTTCAAGCGGATTGACGTAAAAGAAACTCCTGCCGTCCAAGCCGATACCGGATAAAATGCCGTTATAGATTAAACGCTCAACGATGTCCGCATATTTTGCATCGCCGGTCAGCAGGTTCATCCGATGCGCCCAAAACACCAGACCGATGGCGGCGCAGGTTTCGCAATACGCCGTTCTGTTAGGCAATTCATAAGCGTTACCGAAGGTCTCTCCTTCGTGCCTTGCCCCGATACCGCCGGTAATGTACATTTTCCGCTTCACCGTATCGTTCCATTGACTGTCCATTGCGGCTATCAGTCCTTCATCGCCGGTATAAGCAGCAATATCGGCAACACCAGCGCAAAGATACATTGCTTTTACGGCGTGTCCGACAATTTCCTTTTGTTCCCGCACAGGCAGATGGTCTTGGGATCTCGCACCGGCAAGTTTATCCGTCCGTTTCGATTTGTCGCCGCGAATGTCGAGAAAATGTTCCGCCAGTTTCAGATATTTTTCCTTGCCCGTCTGCTGGTAGAGTTTCACGAGAGCAAGTTCAATTTCTTCGTGACCGGGAACCTCAAACTTGGCGGTCTGATTTGTAATGAAAACGTCAATGATATGGTCGGCTGCCTTTTCCGCAACATTGAGTAATGTGTCTTTACCGGTTGCCTGTTTGTACGCAACGGCACTTTCAATAAGATGACCGGCACAGTACAATTCGTGCTTACCGATTTCCGTCCAGCGTTTGTGCGGTTCGTTGAGCGTGTGGAAGGTGTAAATGTAACCGTTGGGCTGTTGTGCGGCGGTAATCCAGGCGATAACGGCATCGGCTCTTTTTTCCAGTTCGGGGTCGGGATGCTGGGCAAGTGAATAGGCAGTTCCTTCGAGGACTTTATAGACACCGGCATCGTTGTAATAGATGCCCTCGAATTTGCCGTCCATTAACTTTGCGGCTTTGGCGAAGTTCGTAAAACGACCGGTGTCTTCACACCATTTGTAGTTGTGCGGAATGGAAACGGTGCGGTTGGTTTCGAGTCTCGGCGACCAAAAGGAATCGGCAAAATGCACGTTGGTGAACGGCACGGAGCGGAAAGCGGAATGTTTCGGCTCTGCCGGTGTTTCTGCCGACACAAAACCGGCGAATAAAATGAATGACAGCAAAAAGGATATTATCGTTTTCCTCACCGGCATTTCGCTGTCTTGCAACAGCGGCTAGACTGTATGTGCCGGTTATTGTACACGTTCGGAGTTGCCGCCTCAAGACAGCAGACACTCCGCCGGTTTTATGGCACAGCAGCGTTCAATATCTGTATCACTTTGATACAATGTGTATCATTTTTTACGTTATCTTTGTCCGTCCGAACCGTTTGTCTTATGATTTTACCGGTATTTTTCGTAAAAAATGCCTTTTTTCTAAATTGGCACGCTCTTCGCATTATAATCCTAATGAGGTTTAAGTGCCGCCGATTGGGAGGGATACAAAAAATGACACACGGAGGTTTGTCGCGATGCGGCAGATGATACACAAGAACCGGCGGTTCTGCTGTGCAGGAACTGGACCAACAGGTCTTGTACCGGAACGCTGGTGAAAGTGGTGTTGGATGAAAGGTGAGGTGGTGAGACCGGAGACGAAAGTCTCCGGTCTGTTTTATTCAAGTGCCGCAATCAGAGACAGAATGACTTGTTGACACCGGCAAAGCGGCGGGGTATAATTTGTCCGGTTGGTCCATTATCATTAACCCTTTCACGGAGAATACTATGCCCAGTAAAGAACAGATTGCCAAGGTTGTTGAATGTCTTAACACCGCCCGGTCAATGGAACTCAATGCCATCGTCCAGTATCTCAATCAGCATTACGGACTCGACGGCGATGATTATGCCAAACTTGCGGGTGAAATGAAGAAAATCGCCATCGACGAGATGCGTCACGCCGAAGCCTTTGCCGAACGTATCAAGGACATCGACAATGCTCTTGAACCGACTGCAAAACTTCAACCAGACACAATTAAGAAAGGACAAGAAGTCGAAGAAATCTATCCGTTTGATGCCGATGCCGAGGAAAGAACCATCGAACAGTACGGAAAGTTCGCCGCCATCTGCCGCGAAAACAATGATTACGTTTCGGCTGTCCTCTTCGAGAAAATTATCGCCGTCGAACAGGCTCACTTCAATTACTTCAGCGACACCGGCGAACACGTCAGGAAACTTGGTAACAGTTTTCTGGCAAAACAAGTCGATAAAGAGTAAATGTTCGATAACCGAAAATAGGCAAACTGCGTAAATCTAACAAAGTAAAATGTAGGCTTTTACAAGGTTTTATCCAATCTTCGGCAGTTACCGAACAAGTCTAATATAAGTGAACATTAACCCAATAACCTTCAGGGGACAGCAATAGACTTGTTCGGTAACTTTAATTGAGGCGATTTGTGATTTGGTATATCCCTGATTGCATAGAGGTGGTATGATAAACTTTCTCTTTCCTCGTCAAGGAGTCGATGACGAAACGCTG
>JAITQJ010000004.1 GCA_031288955.1 Planctomycetaceae bacterium
AAACGAAGTATGATATAAGAGACAGTGAAGGCTCTTGTCAGGGGAAAAAATAAAAACAGGGCGATGATGTCGGTCAAAATACCGGGCATTACCGCGAGGCAGCCGGCGAGAAAAATGAGTGAACCGTGCAGAGCAGGAGCGGTCGGAATTTCTTTTCGGCTAATTTGGTCGTTGAGTTCGTACCAGTAGCGAAGTCCCTGCAAACGGATGATAGCGGCACCGGCAAAGCCTCCGGCGAGCATTGACAGGAGTGTAAAGTACCAGCCGAAAAAGGAGAGGATAAATAGGTCAATAACAGGCAGCAAGACAAACATCGTTGCTGTTTGCCAATAAGGGGACAAGACCCGAATTTTATGATTCCTTAATTTCAACGACGGTGCCGGTGATTGATATGTTTACAGTCTAGCGTTTTTACGAAAACAGGTCAATCGCTAAACCTAGAAAACCTAGATTGACAACTCCGGGCGGACAACCACAACGCCGGAGTCAAAGACGGCTACCGGAATTTTCGCGATATTTTCGACCGTAAAGATTACTGACACCATTCTTATCGCCTCCGGCGAAGCAGGACTCATCGACCTCGGCTTCGCCGTTAAAAAAGGGCGATAACTTTTCAAGCCGGAATTACTTCGTAACCCAGTACGGGGCGTTGCTGGGGGCTTCGTAGTATCCCTGTGTTTCACTGTCGAGTTTCGCCAGAAACATTTGAAAACCGGCGGCTTCCTGAACCGTTAAAATTTCCTCGCAGCGTCCGTCAATGAGCGTAATTCCTGCCGCCGTCAAAACCTGATGCGCCTTGCGGTAAACAATGAACTGCTCCATCAGCGTCGTCGCCCCGCTGCCGTTGATAATCAGTACCGCCTTATCGCCTTTCTGCAACTTCACCGCAGCCTTCAGACGGGTTACCATCGTTTCGGCAGTTTCGTCAGCGGTAACGATTTTCTGCGGTCCCGTGCCTCCGCCTTCGCCGTGCTGTCCCATTCCGATTTCCATCTGGTCGTCGGGCAGTTCGGAAATGTACTGTCCTGATTGAGGATGCGTTGCCGTCTTCATTGTTACGGCGAGCGTTGCCATTGAAGCCCCGAATTTTTCTGCGGCGGCAACAACTTCGTCAAGGCTTTTTCCTGCTTCGGCTGCCGCACCGGCAACTTTGATAAGCGGGATACAGCCGCCTAATCCGCGGCGGTCTTCGAGCGGGGCATCAATGCCGGGAGCAATATCTTCGGCAGTCAGCACCTTCTTAACGTTAATGCCTTCCTTGACCGCCATATTGAACGCCATATTGCCGTTCATCACATCGCCGGCGTGATTGAGGATAACGAGAACGATACCCTTGTAATCCTTGAAGAGCCGCAGGGCTTCAAGGACACGCGGTGCGCCGGGGGCGGCGAAAATATCGCCGACAACGGAAGCATCTAACATTCCTTCGCCGACGAAACCGCTTAACGCCGGTTCGTGTCCGCTGCCGCCGAGGGTAAGGACAGCAACTTTATCTTTCGATTTAGGAACGCTGCGGACGACAATGTGGCTGCCTGCGAGTTTTACCTGTTTGGAGTACGCCAAAGTATAACCTTCGAGCAGTTCGGTCGTCAGGTTATTCGGGTCATTAAGGAATTTCTTCATTTTCATAGCGGTCAAAAGGGTTAAGTTTTAACGAGTGAGCAATGCTATTCTATCAAAAATCAATCGGTATGAAAAGAGGTATCAGGGGATTACAAAGGATAAAAATGCCGCCTTATTTTTCCGGTTTTGCCGACATAATGACACCATAAGATGTCAGAACGAGACCGAAGATAACCAAGACATTCACCGCTTCGTTAAAGAACAAGTAACCGATAAACGAAAGCATTACAATCTGACACACTGCAACGAGCGAAGCCTGCACTGCCGTTGTCATACGAAGTCCCTGTATTTGAAAAAAGAAACCAGCCGCATTAGTAATGCCCGAAAGCAGTATCAGATACCAAGCCGCCGCCGGTACATTATAGAACCCTGCCGGTCCCGATTTCGCATACAAAAACGAACTGAATATCACGATACCGACCGCAAAGACGATTGCCATCATCAGAGTAACCGGAAACGGCGAATAGTAACGGGTGCCGGACTTCGCAGCATAATCATAACCAACCCAGCGGTACAGCGAAAACGACTGCCGCGGACTATGTTCATCTTTCCAATACCGGCGTATAACATAGCGCAGAATAATGATATAAACGGAAAACGACACACCGGCAAGAAATGCACCGGCAGCAACGGCAATCATTACCAGCGGCGGCGGGGAGACAAATACCTCTGCCTCTCTGCCGGTCATTGCTTTTCCGACGCTTAAAATAGTTACAGCGGCAATCAGGATGCCGACGGCAATTTTACGCCGCCGCGACAACGGGTCGCCGAGAATGGTATAACCAAGTATTGCGACACCGAGCAGTGTTGCCGATTGAATCAGCGGAACAGCAATAATTAAGCCGATGACGGCATAACCGAGCAGTTGTAAATGCGAACCAATCAGTTCGCAAATAATGGAGGCAATGATGACATACACAATGAGCCGCTTGGAAATATAAAGTAATCTGCCTTGAAAGAGACGAAAGAGCAGCCACGGAATTAACAGCGACAGTCCGATAATTTCCTTGTAACACAATATCCAATCGAGGTCAACTCGGCAGTCGGCAAGATAACGCATCACAACGTTGGACACGCCGTAAAAGGTCGTCGATAAAAGCGCAAAAACCGTGCCTATCCAACGCTCCTTTCCTGCTGACGCAGCCGTCTCCCATTCGCCGTTATCCATTATTTATTCTCTAACTTCCTGTTTTCCCGTGTTTTGTACGCATAAGCCGGTACCGCATCGGACTGGTTTGATTCTCCCAAATAGGCTATGACATTGCAAGCGGGGATACCGCAACTTGCAATAAATCTTCAGGCTGGTAGAATGACATCGTTTAAGTATGTATAAAAAATGCCGAACACAAACAAAGACAACCCGTTCGCCGAAGGAACCCTCGCAAAATACCGGGAAGTCATCGATAACATATTTCAGGATGCTGGTTTAAGTTATTGGTTCTACGACACCGAAACCGGTCTCTTTGATGTCAGCAGCAGTGTTCTTCTTCAAAACCATTATAATCCTGCCGAATTCACCAATACTACCATTGAACGATGGAAGACGTATGTTCATCCCGATGACGTTGACAAAGCAGTCGGAACGTTCGTTCAACTTGCAGAACGGCAAATCGACGTTATGGACTGTGATTACCGTATGCGTAATGCGGACGGTCAATACATATACTTCCGCATCATCGGCAGCGTTTCGATGTACAACCTCAACGGCAAACCGCTGCGTCTTGCCGGTACAATGCAGAATATCAATGATGCCAAAGAAGCCGAAATCCGGCTGCGCCGCCGGGACGGGCTGCTCGAAGCCGTCGCCAGTTGCGCAAATATCCTCGTCAATGCCCGGACAATAAATTACGGTCAGTCCATTCACAATGTTCTCCAGGTACTCGGCAGTGCCGCCGGTGTTGACCGCGTTTACATTTGGAAAAATTATAACGATGCAAAAACGGGACGGCTCCGTGCTTCACAAATCTATGAATGGTCGCCGGGTGCCGAACCAATGCAGGGTAATGTCATTGTACAGGATGTCGATTTTGACGAAGTGGCTCCGTCCTGGCGAGGGACGCTGACTGCCGGAAAATGCGTCAATAACATTGTCCGCCTGATGACGAAAGCCGAGCAAGACCACCTGCTTCCGCAAAATATCATTTCGATTCTCGTTGCCCCGATTATATTTCAGGACAAGTTTTGGGGCTTCATCGGTTTCGATAACTGCCGCAGCGAACGGATTTGGGACGAATCCGAATCCGGTATCTTGCGGAGCGTTGGTTCGATGATTGCCTCGACTATCAACCGGCACGAAACCGAACTCGTTCTCGCCGAAGAGCAGCAACTCCTTGACCGGATTATCGAAACGGCACCGGTCAACATCATTCAATCCCGAAACGGCATCATCGAGCGGATAAACAGGAAAGCCGCGGAGATATTTCATTGTGCGCCCGGACAGCCTGCAACTGACATTTACGGCAGCAAAGAATTGAGGGATAAAGTCTGGAGTATCATTCAAAAAGACGGGATTTATTACAACAACGATTTTATCTTAACGCCCTCCGGCGGGACAGAGCGGCGTTTTATTGCGGTTATTTTTACCATAGGCACTGCCGACAGCGGCGGCACCGGTGAACGTGCTATCGGCTGGTTCGTTGATGTTACCGATATGCGGAAGACGGAAGCCAATTTGATTAAAGCGAAAAACGATGCCGATATTGCAACCAGAGCAAAGAGCGACTTCCTTGCACGAATGAGTCACGAAATCCGAACACCGATGAATGCCGTCCTCGGACTGATTTATCTGTGTCTCCAAACGGAACTGACCGATAAACAGCGGGACTATCTTGTAAAAACACAAACGGCGGCAAATAATCTGCTCGGCATCATCAACGATATTCTCGATTTCTCCAAAATCGAAGCCGGTAAAATCGAATTGGAACGCATCGCCTTCCGCCTGTCTGATGTTTTAAGCGAACTGCGGGATGTTATTGAGTTTACGGCAAAAGAAAAAGGCTTGAAACTTGAAATAACGGTTTCGCCCGGCGTTGTCGATAACCTTATCGGCGACCCGCTGCGTCTTCGTCAAATCCTGCTGAACCTGTTGAGCAACGCCGTCAAATTTACTCTGGACGGTTCGGTTATCGTAACCGTCAAAGATATTCCGCAGGATGAGGAAAAACATCAGGATTTGTACAAACTGGAGTTTCTCGTTACCGACACAGGCATCGGTTTAACTGAAGAACAGATGAAACATATCTTCGATTCGTTTGCGCAGGCGGACACATCAACGGTACGGAAATACGGCGGTACCGGTCTCGGTTTGTCTATCGTGAAGCGGCTTGTCGAATTGATGGACGGACAAATCAGCGTTGAAAGCGAAGCAGGCAAAGGTGCAACGTTTCGTTTTACAGCGTATTTTATCAGGACGGCGGCACAGACCGACGAGTCGTCGGCAGTGCTGCTTTACCGCCGCCGTGTCTTGGTTGTCGATGACGAAAACGATACCCGCGAAGTTATCGTTGAGTTGGTAAAAACACTTAATTTGCAAGCCGATGCGGCGGCATCCGGTTCGGAAGCGTTAGAAAAACTGGCACTGGCAACACGTTACGGCAATCCGTATGAATTGGTGTTGATGGATTGGCGTATGCCCCGAATGGACGGCATTGAAACGATACGGCAGATTCACAAACAGGACAGCATTATCACTCCGCCGCATATCGTTATGATTTCCGCTTATGACCGGCAGGACTGTGTCCAGCAGACGCAGGGGCTGAATGTTGCCGGAGTGCTGGTCAAGCCGGTGAAAATCAACGACTTAAAACAGTTGCTCAAGACGGCGTTTCGGATACTGAAACAGCAGAATGTTGCTCCCGTGCAGGAAATCAAAACGGACATTAAAGGAGCAAAGGTTTTGCTGGCGGAGGACAACAAGATAAATCAGTTGGTTGCATCTGAATTGCTGAAAACGTACGGCATTGAATTCACGATAGCAAATAATGGACGGGAAGCGGTTGAGGCGGTCAAGGCGAAAGATTTCGACTTAATCCTGATGGACGTACAAATGCCGGAGATGGACGGTTTAACGGCAACGCAGACAATTCGTCAACTATCGAAGCCCGGCATTGCCCGCCTGCCGATATTGGCAATGACGGCAAATGCTTTAGATACGGACTATCAGAAGAGTTTGGATGTCGGTATGAATGACCATCTGACAAAACCGATAGACCCCGCCAAACTGCGCCTCGCATTGGAAAAATGGATTAAGCGTTAACCGTCTGTCCCGTTAATCCGGCAGTTTTTTGAGCATAATGTTCCTAAATGACGGAATACTTTTCGGGTCGTGCTGCTGCAGCGCAATATAACCTCTTTGACTAATCCGCTTGTTCGCTTCCGTAATTTTGCCGTCCTGCGGTTTTCCGCCCTTTTCCATCGGGTCTGCATAAGTGTAAAGCAGTTGACCATTAACCGATACCGTTAGATTGCCGTTCTGACACCGAATGTGATACGTAAACCATTCGTCATCGCCGTGCGGAGCCTTCGGCAACTTGATGATGTTGTACAACGAACCGGTTTTGACGGGGTCGCCGTGCGACGAATTGACCTGCAACTCGAAACCGGTGACGGGCCACGCCCCTTCCTGCCATTGCGATTTGATGTACACACCGGAATTACCGCCTTTGGAAATCTTTGCGTCCAGTTTCAACTCGAAGTTTTTCAGTTCCTCCATATAATAGAGGTGATTGCGGTTTCCGTGTCCGACGATAGCCCCGTCTTTGACCTCGAAACCTTCGTACTTCTCGTTGGACTTCCAGCCGTCGAGGCTGGTACCGTTAAAAATCGGAACCCAGCCGTCTTCGGCAGCGGCGGCGAGCGGTAAAACGGCAGCAAATACGGCGGCAAGTAAAATGCGTTTCATTGTTATTCTTTCAGTAATGAGATTTTCGTCATTATCCCCGATTGCCGGAGAAATTCAAGAGGCAATCAGTTTTCCAAGCGGATTGCAATCGTATTCTGTCAATGCCTAAATATCCCCGAAATCAGACCGGACACTCTTGACAACGGGCGGCAAACTTTATATCGTGTTAGGAAAATAGAAGCCCCGAAAACATTACAGCGGTACTTGCAGACATCTAATCCCCGGTAATAATGCAAATCTATATTTCTGGACAGTTTTTCGATAAAAACGACGCTAAAGTCAGTGTCTTCGACCACGGATTCCTTTACGGCGACGGTATTTTTGAAGGTATGCGGGCTTATAACGGTAAAGTGTTCCGGCACCAGCAGCATCTCGACCGCCTTTGGGACTCCGCAAAGAGTATCTTTCTCGAAATTCCAATGACGAAAGAGGCGGTCGAACAGGCGGTCAATGAGACGCTGCAAGTCAATAATCTGAAAGACGCATATATCCGTCTCATCGTAACACGGGGAAACGGCACGCTGGGTCTCGACGCACATCTTTGCAGCGAACCAAAAGTCATTATTATCGCCGCCGAACTGGCTCTGTATCCAAAGGAGTATTACGAAAAAGGGCTGGAAATCGTTACGGCTTCGACTATCCGCACCAATCCGGGAATGTTGAGTCCGCAGGTCAAGTCGCTCAATTATCTTAACAACATTATGGCGAAGATTGAGGGACACCAAGCCGGCTGTATTGAAGTGCTGATGCTGAATGCGAAGGGCGAGGCTGCGGAGTGCAGCGGCGATAACATTTTCATTTATAAAAACGGCACTCTTCACACGCCGCCGGCAGAAGCAGGGATACTCGAAGGTATTACGCGCCGGGCAGTTCTGGAAATTGCAGAATCTGCCGGTATGAAAGTCAAAATTGCACCGATGACACGTCACGACATTTACACGGCGGACGAATGTTTTCTGACGGGAAGTGCTGCGGAACTGATACCGGCGGTCAAACTCGACGGACGCATCATCGGTACCGGTAAACCCGGTCCGGTTATGCAAGACCTCCTCAAAAAATTTCAGGCGGAAACAAAAAGATGATATTGATGCCGAACCGGCGCATTTGTCTTGATTTTCCCCTGATTTCAGGTACACTCCATTATCTACGAACAAGATTTTATTCCTAATGTCCCGACGAACTTTGAAAGCCGGTGAGACTATACGCCAAATTGTTGCTACGGCGATACTCATCGAAATACAAGACCCCCGAGTCAAAGATGTAACCGTCATCCGCGCCGAAGTTTCCGGCGATATGCAGACCGCAAAAGTTTACGTCTCTGTTATGGGCGATGAAACAAAACAAAACCTGTGCCTTAAAGGACTCAAGTCCTGTACAGGTTTTCTCCAGACAAAAATTGCCAAAGGTATGGACACAAGATATGTGCCGCATATCAATTTCGTTCTCGACCAAGGTGTAAAAAATCAACTGCTTGTATCCAAAATACTTGCCGACGAAAAAGAGACATTATGACCGGTTCCGATACTCCCCAATCCGAACATCAGCGCGAACCTAATTCCTATTCTCCGCAGAACACCGGAATTCTCGTTGCCGTCATCATCCTTGCCGGTGCGCTCGGTGTCTGTCTTGTATCGCTGCTGAACCAAAACAATAATCTGAATCTAAGTGTTAAAAGTCATCAGTACGTTCCGCCGCAATGGATAACGTACCGCCAAACGAAACTCATTGAAGTCGGAGTAACCGAACCGCTTTGTTTCGCCGCCGTTGACGGCAATTCCTTTGTTACCGGTGAAGCCTCTCCGCCGTCGCTGATTGTTTTCGATTATAACGGTCAAACCGTCAAGCGGTTTCCGCTGCCGCAAAAACCGGAAGCGGTAACTTTTTGTAACGAAAAGTTTGCCGTTGCCTTTGCAGACGGTATCGGTATTTACAATGCTGACGGTAAACACGAAAAGACGCTGCAAACGTCAATGCCGCAGACGGACATACGCAGTCTTGTTTTTACGGACGATGCTGTTTTTGCTGCTGATACCGCTGCCCGGCGAATTTATAAGTTTGACTCTGCCGGTACGCTCGTGAAAACGTTCGGTGAAGCATACGCCGGTGCTGAAAAAGACGGCAGTACGGCAGAACAAGGCGGAGAGCATTTTACCGGTTTTACGGTTTACCAATCGCCGCTTACAATGACGCTTTCGCCGAAGACGGGATTGCTGCATATTACAAATCCGGGCAGGCACCGCATTGAAACATTTACGCAGGACGGGCAGTATGAGGCGGCGTTGAGTTGGGGTTATGCTTCCGGCGATTTAGGCGGCTTTGCCGGCTGCTGTAATCCGGTTGCTGTTGCATCGCTTGCGGACGGACGGACGATTACTGCCGAAAAGGGAGTGTCTCGTGTCAAAATTTACCGTACGAATAGGCTTTTGGATTGTGTTGTTGCCGGTCCGGGAGAACTTGACCATTGTCCGTTATCAATTCCCAAACGGCGGAGAGTGAAGGCGAATGACCGCAATTTTGCCGTCGGAGTGCTGCCGAATGAGAGCATTGCGGTATTCGATTTGAATTGGAAACTCTTGAGGATATTTACGCCGAGGCAGGAAAACAAAGGGAGTGATTAGCCCTGACGAGGTACGAAACAGCATTAAACTTGTTCGGTAACCAGAAAATAGGCAAACTGCATAAATTCGATAAAATAAAACGTAGGCTTTTACAAGGTTTTATCCAATCTTCGGCAGTTACCGAACAAGTCTATTATCGTCAAAAAATTACTAAAAAATAAGTGAGATGCTAGGCAAGAGCAAAAAAAAAAAAAAGGATTATAATAGACTTGTTCGGTAACTTTAATTGAGGCGATTTGTGATTTGGTATATCCCTGATTGCATAGAGGTGGTATGATAAACTTTCTCTTTCCTCGTCAAGGAGTCGATGACGAAACGCTG
>JAITQJ010000042.1 GCA_031288955.1 Planctomycetaceae bacterium
GATAATGACTTATCCTTACCGCAACAGAAGGCGAAGGCATCTCTTGCGGACAAAACTCGTCTGTGCTATCCTCAACAGAGAATGGACAATATAGGTTACGGAACAAGTCTAATGAATAACGAATAATGGGGGAAAACGGGTAAATAATGAACAATTAAGAATGAATAATGAGGGAAAACGGATACCTCAATGGTATTAGCCCGTGTCTTCATTTTTCATTTTTCATTTTAACTATTCATTTTCCCTTTCGTGGTTAGACATTATTCTTCGGCGGTGATTTTCTGCCTCGAAACGTTAACGGCATCAATTTTTTTACCGTCCATTAAACGTATCCAGGTCTTGAACGTCTGCGGATTCGCTGCCGATATTTCAATGACCCGAACGCCGATGGGATAACGCTGACACGCCGAACGTCCGTATGCCAAAGCAATGCCGTGAAGCAGACCGATAAAGTCGTTTTCGTGGTCGTGTCCGCAAAACGTGCCTTGGACATCGCCACATTCAAACATCGCCTGAAACAAGCCGGAATTCATTATGCCGGAAAATATGCCGGGCGGGTCCTCACGCATTGTACCCGTCATCTGTGTCTGATGCGGATATTTCGGTATTTGAACGTATTCGTCAAGCGGAATGTGAAAGAACGCCAACGCCGGCAGCGGCTTTCCGCCGTTCAACTTGGTATATTGCCGGCTTGTTGTACGGTACCATTGGACTTGTTCGGCACTGAACCAGCCGACCGGTCCGCTTGAAGCCTGCGGTTTTTGCAGTACTTTGTATGCATTATCAAAACAATACAGGAGAAAACCAATTTGCGATTCACCGTCGCTGCTGACTTCTAAAACGTAATTGCCGACACCGCCGATGTCTTTTGGTCCCCGTTCGGCAAGGCAGTACGGCTTTTTCTGAATGTATTCCAAAATCTGTTCGTTGGTGTGTCCGTGTTCGTCATCGTGATTGCCGAAAACCAATGCCCAGGGGATTTTCCGTTCAATACACGGAGCAAGAACGGCATCCCAATCGGCGAATGTGTTGCCGTTGACGAGGTCGCCGGTATAAATGGCGAAGTCCGGTTTTTCCGTATCGAGAACCAGATTAAGGAGATTCAGCCGGTCGATTGCTTCTTTCTTTTCCTGTTGGGGGTCGTAATGCGGGTCAGTAATCTGCACAATACGCAGTGTACCGGCAGGCGAAAATTTCAGCACGGGTTTTTCCTGTGCATACAGCGTTGCCGTCAGGCAAAATGCGGTCAAAAAGCAAAACAGGAGTTTTATCATCTTTCGTTTTCTATCGGTGTTTCTATCGGTATTCTAACATAAAACGCCCCGAATTGTTAGGTACGTTCCAGCGAACAAGAGAAATCATAACATACGCCGCGCAAGCAAGCGCAAGTAAAATTGCTTGCGCTTTGAACCGTCTGGCGGAACTGTTTACCGAATTGGTTTTGTATTGCCCGCTTCGCGCGGCTGCGGATTTCTTGACTCGCCGGTTAAATAATTGTCTATCTGCGCCTGTTCGAGCAGTGACTCGTAATACACCGATGCCGCAATTTTCTGCTTCTTTTCAAAAATGTCTGCTATCAGGTCTGCCTTCACATCGTCCAGTTTTGTTATCGCTGGTTCAACATATTCTAAACAATAAAGAATAACCAATGCCTCGTCAGATTGAACGATTTGCGATATTTCTCCCGTTTTGAGCGAAAATGCTTCCCGCTCCAACTCCGGCACGCCGCAATAACGACCAATCGGCGGAATTACTCCCCGCGCCAATCGGGTTTCTGTGTCCGTTGAATACTTTTCTGCTAAATCACCGAAGTTTTCCGCCGTTCGCTGCTTGTTCGCCATCTCCCAAACTTCCTGCGCCCGGCGATGCTCCTGCGGTCCGAACGAGATTGCTAAACAGCGAACTTTTTTACCGAAATTCGCCTCAAAAGAACGCTTAACGTCTTCTTCGCTGACTTGCACGTCCTTTTGCGTCAAACGTTTGAGCGACAACACCGGCACAACGGTATGCGTCCGGTACACGGGAACCGTTTGACTGCTTTCTTCCGTTGCCCGCTTAAGCCAAAGAGCGATGTCCGGCGAACCATCTTCTTTGAGCGGCAAATGCTTTACCGCCATCTCCCGAATTTCTTCATCAATGTCTTTGTCGGTTATCTGAATGTTGTTCTGCCGGCACGACTGCCCAACAACCAGCCGGCTTATCATATCGTTCAGGATTTCTTTACCGTGTTTCCGCAGACATTTTTCTGCCAATTCGCTGCGGCTCACGGCTTTGCCGTTGACGATGGCGGCGCAGCCAATCCGCTGCTCTGCCGCTGCGCCGGCGGTGTTCATCAAATCGGTACCAAAGATAACCTGTATCTTCGCCGCATTTTGCAATTCCCTGTACACGTCTTCGGCAGCGCGGCGCAGTTTCGACTCCCGCAGTTTCAGCAGCAACTGTTCCCACACGGCTTGTTTGTCAACGTCTTGTGCCGGTATAGGTTGTTCGCATTTGAATATCACGAATTGTCCCGCAAACATTTCGACGGGATTCGATATTTCGCCCGGCTTCAGGGCAAAGATAACTTGTTCGGCGGCAGTCGGCAGCGTGAAACGGCGGACGGGCTGAATTAGACCGCCGTAAGCCTGACTGACGGAGTCAATCGACCGGTTTTTAACAACCGTTGCGAAAGTATCCGGCTGCTGCCGCAATTCCTGAACGGTTTTATCGGCTTCGGCTTTGGAAGCGAGGACGAGTTGCCGGACTTGTATGGCAGGACCGAACTTGGACTCGTACGCTTCGTAAACCTCTTTTTCGGATATTCGCAGCCGGGGTCCCGCTAATTTGGACAGGGCGAGTACCCGCCAAACGGTATCCAGACGGTACTCTTCGGCAGACATACCGCGGCGGTCTTCGAGGAGTTGAAGGAATTCGGCGGACGATAATTTGAACGTGTTCGCGGTTCTGACGATTTCGGCATCAATTTCTGCGGGGGTAATTTGGATCTTTTTCCGTTGACATTCGTCTTCAATCAGTGTCTTGCTGATTAAATCCTGTAATTCAGTTTGTCCGTACAAGAGGAGACACTCATCGGCAAGTTGTTTTTTTGTAATTTTATCGCCGTTGACTTCCGCAACGAGTTCCGGCGTTTCGACTTTAACATTGGGGACGGCAGCCGGTTCAGCGGCGTAAGCAGTCAGAGCGAGGCAAACGGCTAGAACAGTATTAGCAGAAAATTTCATTGCAGTTTTCAGTGATAGACAACGGACGAATGATATTTTTTCCGTCCGGCGGGGTCAAGGGCAAATAAATAGGCTTGTTTGGTAACCCAAAATGAGCAAACGGCGTAAATCTAACAAAATAAAATGTCGGCTTTTGCAAGTTTTTTGTCCAAATTTCGGCAGTTGTCGAACAAGCCTAGTGTATGTGTAGAGAGGTTGCCGCTCGCCGCCCCCTTTGGAGTAGAGTTGAAAAATTGGTACAATAGCGGAATGGAACACGTTGAACCTTCGCTGATACGGATTGTTTTGGACGGACGCGGAAGCCGGCTGTATATGCCGGGCGAAACCCTTGCCGGAAGTTATGCCGTCTCGAATATCGGCGGAGATGCCATTCAGGCAATCGAGTGTTCCGTCCTGTGGTACACAACCGGAAAGGGCAGCGAAGACTTCGGCGTACACCGCTTTTGGCGATACGACATCGAACGGGGCGATTGGATTGACCCGCGAAGACCCGGTCGATTCAGTACCGTCCTGCCGAACACGCCGCTTTCGTATCCCGGCATCATCGTGAAAATCCATTGGATTGTCCGCGTCCGGGTATTCCTCGCCGACGGACAGGACATTACCGAAGACTTACCGTTTCGCCTCGGCAGGATTCACGATGTGCGTCTGTTATCGTAACAGGAACAAGTTCGCCGGTCTGTTGACGTTCCGGCAAACGCACATTAACATACCGGCTTGCTGTTCCGGTGAACGGCGTTTCCATCAGGATATTTTCTGTTACACCTATTAACGAAGCGGCGTATTCCTGACGCAGTTGTTTTGCCGTTTCTGCCAGAAAAGCCGCCCGCTCTTTTTGAACCGGTACAGGAACAGCGTCCGTGAACGCTGCCGCCTCCGTACCTTTGCGGGGACTGTAACGAAAAATATGCACTTTGCTAAACCGCAGTTGCCTGACCGCTTCGCAAGTCGCCTCAAAATCCTTGTCCGTTTCACCCGGAAAACCAACGATAACGTCCGTTGACAATGCCAAGCGGTCAAAGTGTCCGGCAATTTCAACGCACCGCTCAATGAACCGGCTGCCTGACCAACGCCGCTTCATCCGCTGCAAAACAACGTCGCTGCCGCTTTGCATCGACAAATGCAGATGCGGACAAATCCGGTCGGGATAAGCACGTATTACATCAATCAATTCATCGGAAACCTCGACGGCTTCCAAACTCGACAAGCGAATACGAAACGGGGCATCTAACGCCGCAATCTGTTTCACCAATGCTGCAAGACAATCCGCTTCCGCTTTTCCCTTCTCACGTCCATAATGTCCAAGATGAATACCGGTGAGGACAATTTCCCGATAACCGTTTTGCGATAGCGTTCTGATTTCGTCCAGCACTTCGTTCATCGGTCGGCTGTAAAGCACCGGTCGGACTTTCGGGATGATGCAATACGAACAGCCGAGTATGCACCCGTCCTGTACTTTCACAAATGCCCGGTGCCGTTCGCCGAAACGTTCAATGCCGGTGATGTTCTCGGTGATTGCATCCGTATTGACTCCCTGTGCTTGGGCAAGTTGCCTGATAAAGTCCGGTAACTGTCTTTTATCGGGAATAATTTTTGTAACACCGCTGATATTAAGAACGGATTCCGGCTGATGCGTTACACTGCAACCGGTTACGATAACTTCTGCGCCGGGATTTTCTTTGATGAGTTTGCGGATAATTTTCCGGCTTTTGGCATCGCTTTCGGCAGTAACGGTGCAGGTATTGACGATAACGATGTCGGCGGCTTGTTTGTCGTCAACTTCGCTGTAACCGCATTTCAGAAGACCGGCACGCAAATACTCTGTTTCATACTGGTTAACTTTGCAGCCGAGAGTGTACAAACGAAAACGGGGCATCAAAAGCAGCGGCGGGTAACAGGTTGCGGGGGTAATGAGTTTTCAATCCCGAAAAATTCGGGTAAATCTATTTTATACGCTTCATTTTTATTGCCAGCAAACGATGCAAAATTGCCGCCGACAATATGGTGAATAACAGCGATAAAAATATGTATGTTCCATCGGAGAGAGAGAGAGATTCCTCCTTGCGGAGATAACGCATCGGAATGCCTTGCAGCAAATAAATTTCATACGAAATCGTTCCCAAATAGGCTAAAAAGGGCAGATTCGGTATCCGCAAGTAACATAACGTTACAATAAGTGTTGTAGAAAAGATTATTTCAAATTTATATACGAGCGTTAGCAACAACGGCTTCGACGGCATAAAATGATAGTATTTCAATAGACATAACAATAACATTGAAAGAAAGAAAACAAAAACTACCCTCTTCTTATGCAGAAACCGCATTATCGTTTCCTCTTTATATTTCCAAATGGTACCGATATTGAAGGCAAAAGTCGAGCCGTACCACTGTACTTTGAATTCCAAAGCACTGGTGATTCCGATATAAAGAACCGAAACGAAAAACAGACAAATAAGCCCCTTCGTTACATTTTCCGTAACATAATTAAACACACAATAGAAAGCAATATAAAAATAGAGAATGGCAAAGACATACCAGGAATAAGGCAGTACGTACGTCTCATCACCTCTTGACAAACAGCCAATAATGGACGTAATGTTGTGACCATCCCCATTGCAATACGCAAATAGTTGAAAGAGGACGATTGCGCAGAAAAACGGAATAAGTATTTTCAGGATTCGGTTGGAAAAAAACTTGTCAAAATATCCCCTCTTCTTTGATAAAAAAGAAGCCGTCAAGCCGTAACCTGATATGAAGAAGAAACAGGACACGATGGGCGCACCCGAATTGCTCAAGATGGTGTCGAGGGGGGAAAATATCCAGTTTGTTCTTTGTGCCAAATGGTCCAGCACAATGCCGACGGCGAGTAATCCCTTTAACAGTTGAAACGTTTCTTTTGACAGTGTTTCCCTTGGCAATGCGATAGAATCCCGATTGGACATAATACTTTTGGCAAATTCTTGCTTGATTAAAAAATCACAAGCAACGGTCGTCTAATAATACTTCCGATTCTACTGTTTTTTGCCGGACAAAGTCAAGCAATTTCTCAAGAAAACCAACAGAGTATCGTTCCCGCCGGTTTTATGATATAATAACCTCGAACTGACCGCAGAACTTTAACCGCATAATGCTGCTCTCGCCGAAGTCCGATATTGCCCGAGATTTGCTTGGGATAAAAATCCCCATCAGCAAAATTGCTGCGGCAACAAACCTTTCCCGAAAAGAAATCGAAAAACTGCGCCGACGTTTTTGCTTGTGAGCGGGTATTTTTCCTTGCTGTATGCTATACTGTCTGTAGTCCGATAATTTCATCTACAAGGAGAACATCAATGCAAACGAAACAGCCTAAACAAGACCGCCGCCGATTTCTCAAACATACCGGCATCGTTACCGCCGGTGCTTTGGCAGGTGCTGCCATTCCGATGGTTCACGCTGCGGAAGATAACACCGTCAAAATCGGACTCGTCGGCTGCGGCGGACGAGGTACCGGCGCACTGATGAACGCAATGTCCACCGAAGGACCGAAGAAAATCGTTGCCCTCGGCGATGTCTTTCAAAACAAAGTCCAGAACACCGCTAAAATGGTGACGGACAAACACAAAGATTCCGCCGACATTCCGCAGGAGCGGCAGTTTGTCGGTTTCGAGGCGTACAAGAACGTTGTCGATGCCGTCGGACCCGGCGGAGTTGTTTTCTTCGCTACCGCACCGGCGTTTCGTCCAATGCACGTGGAATACGCCGTTGAAAAAGGCGTGAACGTTTTTATGGAAAAGTCCTTTGCCGTTGATGCTCCCGGTATTCGCCGAATGCTCAAAGCCGGTGAAAAGGCAAAGGAAAAGAACTTGAAAATCGTCGGCGGTTTGATGAGCCGTCATAGTACAGCACTGCAAGAAGCAGTGAAACAACTGCACGACGGAATCATCGGCGAACGGGTTACCTGTTGGGCATATCGGGAACACGGTCCCGTCGGTTTAGGTGCGCGGCAAGCGGACGAGAGCATTTTGTCGCATCAAATCCGCCATTACAGCAATTTCACGTGGCTCAACGGTTCGTTCCTCCTCGACTGGCTCATTCATAACCTTGACGTTTGCTGTTGGGCAAAGGGAGGGTGGCCTGTAGCGGCACAGGGTCAGGGCGGTCGGGCAGTCCGCAAAGAAAAGGACCAACTGTTCGACCATTACGCTGTTGAATACACATTTGCCGATGGAACACGGCTTTTCGCACAAGGGCGGCATCAGGCAGGTGCCTGGAATTGTTTCCAATCGACGATTCACGGTGCAACCGGCTGTGCGGTCATCGGCGAGGGGGTTAAATCGCCGAAAATTTACAAGGGGTTCAATCCGGTGAAAGAAAACATTATCTGGCAGCACCCCGGTTCGCCGCGGGACCAGTACGTCGTCGAACACGACATACTGTTCGATGCAATCCGCAATGACAAGCCGGTGAACGAGGCGGAGCGTTGTTGTTATGCGGCGATGACGGGTATTCTCGGCAGGATGGCGGCGGAATCCGGTCAGCGGATTACTTGGGACGAGGCACTTGCTTCCAACATAGAACTGGCACCGAACATTGATAAACTGTCGTTTGACGGCGATGCACCGGTGATGCCGGATGCTAACGGCGATTATCCGGTTGCCGTACCGGGGCAGACGAAAGTGCTGTAAGAATCGTTTTTTTCACAAAAAAAAGAAAAATCGTTATATTTAGACGTATTGTTGCCGATATAAGAGGAGGACGGGTTATTATTACCCGAATCCGTGGTACCCCTCAATATTATGCTAAATACGGCAATGAGCGTAAAAAACAGTAACGAACCAACCGTAACGACAACAACGAACGAGCCGGGAACGCCTGCACCGTCCCCTTCGACCGATGTTTTTGAGGAATGGAACATTCAAGACGAGAGAGTCTCCGGTAGCCATACTGTTCTCGACGGTAAAATTATCGCCCGAATGCCTGATTTAGGGGCAGTACCGGTAACCGCCATTGGTGTTACGGTTAAGCAATCGGCGGCGGACGAAGAACCGGGTGCTGCCGAATTGTTTTATCGGGCTTTTGCTGTTGCCTTGCGAGGAAAACGGAGCAAAAGTACGCCGAGCGAGTCGAACAAAAACTTGTTCCGGCGTGTGTCTGCCGTCGGAATCGTCGTCCTGATGATCGGTGCCGGAATTCTGTTTCTGGATAAGAACGCATCTGACAAAGATGTGCTGCCGGAAACGGCTGTTTCTGAAAAATCCAATGACGGTGTTGTCGGCGATGGTTATCCGGTCGTTGTCCCTCCGTATAGCGTACATTCCGTTGCACCACATTCAGGTACGGCAGAGCAACAGGCTGCCTTACAGCCGCCGTCCGATGTTCCCGCTGCGGGAACGAACGCCCCAAATCATCCGGCAAAAAATCCTTGGGAACGTACGGGCAATCCGGTTGACGGTGTTACGGCTGCTGCCGCTTCGGCGGTATCCGCTGCCGGCGTGGATATGTATCCGATTCCTTCACAGGACAACACGGCAATGAACAATCCGGCGGTACAGGGAGCGAATGTTGACAACTCCTTTGCTCAACAAAATTATCCGCCGAGTTATCAGCCCTCTTATCCGCCGAACGCCGGACAGACACAGATAGCAGCGTATCCTGCGCCGAACCAGCAGGGCAATTATACCGGCGCAACGGTTGCGGCGGCAGGCTATTCGCAGACCAGTGCCGCTGTCCCGAACGATTACAATGTGCCTGAACAAACGCCGTATCAACCGCAGCCGAATGTGAATTATCCAAATCCGAACGGAAACCCAAACTATCAGCC
>JAITQJ010000131.1 GCA_031288955.1 Planctomycetaceae bacterium
AGACGTTTAGCACTTGAAAAAAATGCCCCTCGCAGGCAATAATCTATGACAGCCCCTAATGGTTTGCCGGTGTTGGAGGGGGGGGGGGGCTTGAAAATTTGCCGATAAATGTAATAATGTCTCTTGGTTTTTTGTAGAAAACATCAAGTTATGGCGAAAGTACATTCATTGACAGTCAAAATACGCGACACTCACGGGAAAAGGAGAGTCCGCCGTTTGCGAAATACCGGTGCCGTCCCTGCCATCCTCTACGGACACAAACAGGAACCTAAAAGCCTTTCGCTCGTCAGCGAAGAAATCGAATCTGCTGTCCGCCACGGTAATCATTTCGTTGCCCTGACCGGCGAAGTCAGCGAGTCCGCTTTTATAAAACAAGTCCAATGGGATACCTGGGGCAATGAAATACTCCACGTTGACTTCGCAAGAGTCAGCGCACACGAAAAGGTTCGCGTTGCTGTCGCCCTGGAATTACGCGGAGAATCTCCCGGTACAAAGGAAGGCGGCGTTGTCAAGCACGTCCTTCATACCGTTGAACTCGAATGTGAAGCCAGTGCCGTACCGGATAAAATTGACATCAATATCAACCATCTCGAATTCGGTCAGGCAATTCACGTCAAAGACATCGAATTTCCCCAAAGTGCCGTACCGCTTATCGACGGTGATACGCTGGTCGTCAGTTGTGCCGCTCCGGTCGAGGAATCCGAAGAAGAAACAGCAGGAGCGGGAGAAGGAGAACCCGAAGTCATTGGACGGAAAAAAGAAGAAGAGGCGGAGACATAATGTTCCTCCCCCGTTGCCGATTGCAGCACTGTACGCTATGATGTGTGTATGAAATTGGTCGTTGGTCTCGGAAATCCGGGAACGAAGTACCGGATGACGCGGCATAATGCCGGTTTTATGGTACTCGCCGAATTGGCGAAACACCGGCTGCCGGGAGTTGCCGCCAAATCGAAGTTTCACGCCGAGGCGATGGACTTCCGTAGTAAAAGCGGCGAACAGATTTTGATGCTTGCTCCGGTAACGTTTATGAATCGAAGCGGCTTGTGCGTTAACGAAGCCGTGCGGTTTTACAAGACCGCCTTTGAGGATATACTTGTTGTTTGTGATGATTTGAATTTGCCTTTTAACAAGTTGCGGCTGCGGAGTGAAGGCAGCAGCGGCGGACAGAAAGGTTTAGCAGATATATTAAAAACGCTCGGTACGGAAAAAATACCGAGGCTGCGTGTCGGTGTCGGGCAGCCGCCCGGTCAGATGGACGCTGCCGATTACGTGCTGATGAATTTTACCGAAAAAGAGCGGACGGATTTAGAAGTTACGCTCAAAATTGCCGCCGATGCCGTTATGTGCTGGATAGAAAACGGTATTGATGACGCAATGAACAAGTACAACTAACCACTAACAGAAATAAACTCGATTTATTCGAACCAAAACCCCTAAATTATGGCAAAAAACGTTTACGAAGGGTTGTTTATTTTCGACTCGGACCTCTATGCCAAAGGACCGGAAGACATTTCAAGCCAAATCGCAGGTGTTATCGAACAACTGGGCGGCGAAGTCCTCCTTTCCCGGCTTTGGGACGAACGGAAACTAGCGTACCCGGTTAAGGGACACCGCCGCGGCACCTATTGGCTTGCGTACTTCCGCATTGAGCCGGACATCGTCAAAGATATTACCCGGCAATTTCAGTTGAACGACAGTATTTTGCGGTTCCTTATCCTGATTGTTGACCCTCGCTTGGTGGACACACTCGTAGAACACGCCAAAGATGGATACGTTCCCGAACCCCCTGCCGAAGGCGTAAAAAAGAGCAGGAGCGAATCGGCGGCTGTTCCGTTCGTACCAGGAATTGCTGCTGAAGAGGGAGTGGTTCCGGTATAAGGCATAAGACAGTAATACTGTAGCAATACTATGGCAAGTTATAATCGCGTCGTTTTAGTCGGAAATATGACAAGAGACCCGGAAATACGGCACATACCGTCCGGGCTTGCCGTTGCCGATATTGGGTTGGCGGTCAATGACCGGCGCAAAACACAAACCGGCGAATGGATTGACGAAGCAACTTTCGTGGACATCACCCTTTGGGGCAGACAGGCGGAAATCGCCCAGGAATACACGAAAAAAGGTTCGTCAATACTCGTCGAAGGACGTTTGAAACTCGACACTTGGGAAAGTGAAGGTCAAAAACGTTCCAAATTAAAAGTCGTCGGCGAACGTATTGTGCTGCTTGGTACAGGCGGCGGAAGCGGACGTTCGGCAGAGGGCGGCGGAACCGCCGGTTATTCGCAGCAGTCCTCGTATTCCCGACCGGCACAGTCAAATCGTGCGCCGCAGCCGCCGCAAGATGAATACGATTATCCCTCGGAAAGCGGTGATGTGCCGTTTTAACGCTGTTGTTTGGCAAAACGGCAGGACAATTATCAGATATAAGCACAAAAAACTATGACAATCGCAAAGAAAAGAAAAATAGAGCAAGCCGCCCGCCGGCGGGGTTTCAAATTGCCTTCGACCGAACAAGGCGTTCAACTCCTGTTGATTCAAACGATTGACTCGCTGGGAAAACAGGGGGACATCGTTTATGTTAAGGCGGGTTATGCCAATAATTATCTGATACCGCAGGGTTTGGCAACGATTGCGACCGAACATCACAAGCGGATGGTCGATAAGCACAAGGCGAAACTTGCGGAAATCCAAAAGAAGCGGCTTGCCGGTTTGCAGAAGTTGGCGGAGGAGTTGCGGACGAGGCGGGTGTCGATTGAAGCAAATGCCAATGAAGAAGGACATCTTTTTGGTTCGGTGGGTGCGGACGACATCGTCAAGGCATTGCGGGGCGAAAATATCGTCCTGACTCCCGACCAGATTCGTTTGCCTGGTCCCATCAAAGAATTGGCGTTATACACGGTCAAGATTTATCTTGGTCACGGCATTGAGTCAGAGGTCAAAGTCTGGGTTGTCCCGGCGGCAAACGGATAATTAGAGTTATTCCATAACCTATATCCCCCGCTCGTGTTTAACCGCGAAGCGCACAAAAAGACCGGTAACTTTTAACGTCACCGGTCTTACTTCCTTCAAATTGACAATTCAAGCCAAAGCGAAAAGGTTTTCCCGGTAAAATGATGAAACACATTCTGCTGCTGCTCGTTCTGTTCGGTTTCTGCGCCGCCGCTTATGGTGCCGAACCTGTATTCAGGAAAGTTGTCCTTTCCGATAAGTTTTACGCCGAGGGTTCGCATTACGGCGATTTCAACAAAGACGGAAAGCCCGACATTGTTGCCGGTCCATATTGGTACGAAGGTTCCGCTTTCACCCAAAAACACGAAATATATCCGGTCGAAGATTTCAATCCAGAAAAGTATTCGGACAACTTCGCCGCTTTCGGTGCCGATGTCAACGGAGACGGCTGGGACGATGTCTTCGTCTGTCCGATGCCGGGGACGGCAAGTTACTGGTATGAAAATCCGAAAGGGAAAGACGGACACTGGAAAAAACATTTCGGACCCGCTGATTTCGGTAACGAATCACCCTTTTGGACGGAAGCCGTCAAAGGGCTGGGAGCGGGACCCGTCTATAATATCAACGGCTATCTCGGCTTTTCGACACACGCTGCCAAAGACGGCAAACAGGATTGGACGTTTCATCACATTTCCAACGAAGATAAGAAAAAATACTTCAAATACACGCACGGAGCCGGCAGCGGCGACATCAACGGCGACGGACGCTTGGACATTCTCGAAAGTACAGGCTGGTGGGAACAGCCGCAAGAGCCGACTAAAACGCCGTGGGAATTTCATCCCTTCAGGTTTGCCGATGCTGCCGCTCAAATGCTGGTTTTCGATGCGGACGGCGACGGTCTCAACGATGTCATCACCTCTTGGCATTGCCATCTTTACGGACTCGTTTGGTGGAAACAAATCCGAAAGGACGGCGGAATCACCTGGGAACGCAGCGATATTTTATCTCCCCAGCCCGACTTGAATTCCGATGCGCTGCGTTTCAGTCAGATGCACGCTCTTGCCCAGGCGGACTTTAACGGCGACGGTCTTCCCGACTTTGTAACAGGAAAGCGTTTTTGGGCGCACGGTTCCAAGGGCGACAAAGAGCCGAACGCGCCGGCGGTGTTGTACTGGTTTGAGTTAAAGCGGGACGGCAAGGGCGGGGCAGCGTTCGTTCCGCACAAGATTGATGATGACAGCGGAATTGGAACGCAGGTTACCGCCGTTGATATTAACGGAGATAAAAAGCCGGATATTATTGTTTCCAATAAAAAGGGAACGTTCGTGTTTTTGAACGAATGAAAACGTCAAGGAGACGGGGATTAAAACCGCCTGCCTCATGTGCAAAAGCCGCATCGGTTTCCTGTTCGGTCAGTTGCCGGATTGCTTCGGATTCAGCGTGCAACTGTTCATCATTCGGCTTGCTGCCGGTATCCTGCGGAATATATCCTGAAGGATTTTGACATTCGTCCGTGCCAAATCGTCCGAAGCAGCACTCCGGTGAACAACTTTACCGCTTTTGCGTTTTTTTCCTTTGCCATCAATACAAAGTACCGCAAAAACCGATGCCGGCATTTGCTTTTCACTTTTTACGGGGTAGAGTATGGCAGAGAACCAAGAGGAGCAAGTGTTGTACTTCTATCGAACGCTGGCTTCTTCCCCCGGTTTGTATTCAGCAAGTTTCCCCCTTTTCAAGGAGTTCGTACAATGAAAAAGTTTGTGTTATTCGCCGCCGCCGTGATTTTACTCTCGGCTTTCACCGCCGGTTGTTCGTCAAGCAGCGGAACAAGTTGGTGCCGCTCCGGGTCGCTGTTTCCAACCGCCCGGAATAAACAGAAAACCGAAACGGTTTATCTGACGGCGGCAACAGGAACAGGTATTGCAGCATCCCAATGCGACCCCTGCACTCCCAACCAGTGTCAGCCCTGTGAACCCGCAGCGTGCCAGCCCTGCGACCCCGTGTGCAATCCGTGCGACAGTTGCAGCAACACTGGTGCCGTCAGCCCCGTCAGAGGTGTTGTTGTTCCGGGACCGGTGCAATAAAACAGTATGTATGAGCAGACGGTTGCCGTTATTGATTCCAAGGCATTGATGAAGGTTTTCGGACCTTCTGACGAAAATTTACGGAAAATCCGAAGTGCCTTGGATGTCAAAATTACGCTGGACGGAAATAAGGTGATTCTTCGCGGAACACCGGAATCCGTCCGGCGTGCTTCGCGCCTTCTGGAAAATTTACAGCGTTTTGCGATGCGCAGTACCGTGCTGGCTCCCGAAGATGTTCAGCGGGCAATTTCACAGACAATTCACGGCAACGAAGTTTCCGAAAGTAAGCCGATTGATGTCTTCGGCGGCAAACTGATACGGGCAAAAACCGACGGGCAAGCCCAATACCTTGAATTGCTCCGCAGTAAGGCAATCGTGTTTTGCATCGGACCGGCAGGTACGGGCAAGACGTATCTTGCCGTGGCGCGGGCAGTTGAAGCGTTGCGGACAGAAGCGGTGCGTAAAATCGTTCTCGTTCGACCGGCAGTGGAGGCGGGCGAAAGTCTCGGCTTTCTGCCCGGCGACCTGAATGCAAAAATCAATCCGTATCTGCGTCCGCTTTTTGATGCACTCGGCGATATGATAGACAGGGACACGCTGAAGCGGTATATGGAAGAAGACCGCATTGAGGTTATTCCGCTAGCCTATATGCGGGGCAGGACGCTGAACAATGCGGCGATTATATTGGACGAAGCGCAGAATACAACGGTCGCACAGATGAAGATGTTTTTAACACGAATGGGCGAAGCGTCCACGATAACGGTTTGCGGTGATACAACACAGATTGACTTGCCGGAACATAAAACGAGCGGCTTGACGGATGCGGCTCGCCGTCTGCGGGACATTTCAGACATCGGCAAGATACAACTGCACCGCAGCGACATCGTCCGCCATCCGCTTGTACAGCAAATCGTCAACGCCTACGAAGACGGAGAGTAAGGGGAGGCGGACTTTCCCCGCCTCCGCCCCGCCGGTTATCTGACTGCCGGTCATTTTTGCAGGGAATCTTTGAGTTCCTTGCAGCGTTTTTCCTCTTCAATCTGAAGTTTGAACATTTGACCGGCAATTTGCGTAAAAATACGTCCAGCCATACGACCGGTCAATGCCGAACGACCGGAAACCGTTATCGGATTGTTGTTCCGTTCATTCAGCGACCGTTCAATTTCAGTCTTAATCGATTCTTCGCTTGCCGGCGGCATTTCATTGAATACCTCCTGCTGCTTTACCAGGTCGCCGCCTGCCGCCGCCAGTTTTTCGCTGTACTCATCAAAGTATTCATTGAGACTGACCGCAACGTGATTCCAATCGAAGCCGATGACTTCGAGAAGTTTCTTTATATCTGCCGGTATCGGCTTGTCCGAAAACTTGTCTAACAGCCGCGGCATATCGTCCGTTGCCGATAGAATATCCAGCACGCCGTATTGCAGCGTTTTTAACGTTATCGACCGGTCTTGCCACGCCGGCAGTGTCTCCAAATCTTTTACTGCCTGACTGCGGACTTCCGCCGGCATCTTGCTGATAATGTCTTTGAAATCGTCGGGCTGCAGCAATGTCTGACCGCCGATTTTACCGTGCTTCAACGATTCCAATGCCGCATAATTCAGCGTTACTCTACGGAACAGACGCAGCGTTGTTACATAATCATTCCAGCCGCCGGCATAATCTCCGCCGGCGAAACGGTACTTTGCCCGATACCGCAACGCTTCGGCAAGTTGATAGTGAAAGTTGTAAACCGTTTGCGGCTGTACAGCAAGAACCAAATCGTTTTCGTTTTGACGAATCATCGGAACAAAATAGTCCGGCTTTAACACGGCGGCAGCAACTGCGTCCAAACCGGGACCGACAACAGATAACCAATGATTCACGGCATCAGGAGTTATTCCGGTTAAAACGTATTGCGGTACTGTAAGCGGGTCAACGTTAAAATGTTTACACATTGCGTTGTGCTGCCATACTTGAGCGGCTTCTTTGTTTTCAAACATCGCTGTACCGTAGCCGATGAGAATGTCTTTGAAACCATTATCGTTTGCCGGTTTTTTCGTTTCGGTAATATCCTGAATTGCCTTAAAGAAATCGACGCTTACGCCGTCCTTTTTCTTCGGTTCGGTAATCACGGTCGTTTCGGGTGAAACAAGGAGCGGCTGTCCTTTCAGACAGTAATAATAAGCAAGAACACCGGTGATAGCGGCGAGGATAATTAAAACGAGACAGCCGATACCGCAGCCGAGAAACCAGCAGCCGCAGCCGCGTTTTTTTTCGCCCAACGCCTGATTCGCCGTATTCGGGTCTTGATACGGAAATTCCTGATACGAAAAACGTTCCGGCGGCTGCAAATTTTGTGAATTCATTGTTAATGTGTTTTGGTTAATTCTCTGACTTTGCTGAAGTTTTATTTTCAACAACGCCGATGATTCGCCTTAAAAGTTCCTGCGACTCCTTCGGTTCGTGTCCGCTTGCACTGTACCGGTCATAAAGTGCCTGCACATTTTTACCGCGCAGCAAAACGCCGTGAGTCTCGACGCTCCGCTCAAATGCTGCCGCCGCCGTACTGCGCACCGGCATTGCGTTTGCCGCATTTGCCGCTATATCATAGATTGTCTTTTGCATCAATTCACTTTTAAGCGAAGCCGCTAAATCCAATCCCTCCGGCAGTCGGGCATTACTATGCACCGCATCCAATACAGCGGATTCCAAATCGTCAAAATGATAGATTTTACTCCCCTGCTGCTGTGCCTCGACAATTTCTTTCAGCCAAAGCAATGCCTGCCGGGCTTGTTCAAGCCGCTCTTTCGGCGGCACCGGTTCATAGCGTGTTTTTGTAACAACATCGCCGCAAACCCAGCGGGCGGCTTGTTCGTTCGTCAGCCAGGGATACATCCGCACCAGCGGATAACCGGGCAGCGACAGCGAAACGTTGTCTTCCGCTGCATCGTTATTTAATTTCAGTTGTTCGATTTTGCGTTTCAGTTTGTCCTTATCGCTGGTCAAAACCGCAACAGGAATTTCCGCAGTACGGCAATCATTCTGCATTGCTGCGAAAAAATCGGCAATCGGCGGCTGTCCTGTCATCTCATCAATGACAAGCAATTCAATATCAGGCGAATCCGCTGCCGCTTTCAAGGCATCACGGCACGTTGACGCAATGGTATGCTTGTAACCGAGATGCATAAAATAACTGCCGATTCTTCCGGCAATAGATATCTTCGGATGCACCGTTACAATAACTCGTTCGCCGTTTGATTTTGCAAACCAAAGCAGTGTTTCGGCAACCAGACTCGAACCGGCATACGGCTCGGAAGGCTTCAAATTCATCACGCTCTGCAATGCCGTAAAACGCAGCCGGCGGTCTTTCGCCACCGTTGTCTTTGCGAGTACGTCCAAAGATTGAGCATCGGGAGATTCTCGCGGCGGCAGAACAGTTGGAGCAGCCGTTTCCGCCGCATCGTTGTCCGCAAGAGATTGCAGGGATTTCACCGCCTGCCAACCTTCACTGCGGCTGGCGGTTTCAATTAAACGTACAACGGCATTGCGCCCAAAGGGGGCAAAATCAGGATTTACTGCAAGCCGCATTAAATCGTTTGAACCGACCGTTTTGACAATCGCGGCGGCTTCTGCCGGTGCTGCGTGTAATTCTTTATTTTCCGAATTCTCGTTGTCTAAAAACTGTTTCAAATAGTGCCGGACAAGCACGGGCTTTCCGGTAACGGCAATGACCGCAACGGCTTTGAAAATATCCGCTGCCGTTTCCGGTTCTCGGAGCAATATAAATTTTTCGGACGCATTGAGCATCTCTTTACGGAACCGGTCGGCATCTTCTTTAATTTTAGCCGTCAATTTTTCATCAAGTTCAGTAATAGCGTTCCACGATTTTTCATCAAGTTGGTCGAGCAGTCCGTATGCTTCTTCGGGCGTAATTTTAAAATGCGGCAGCATCGGCACGAGAAGCATTGCCGTATCTGTCTGTTCTTTCGTATTTTGTGCCTTGAATACGGCAAGACATTGCAGGAGTTCAAGGGGCGAAATTTTTTCCCGATAACTTTGCGGCGGAATACGTTTTTTCGCTGATTCATCACCAAGCCTGTCGAACCAGCGGAAAGCGTCAAAAGCCTTGTCGAGAGTTGCTTCGGTTACAGGGGCAGAGGCGAAGACATTTACCTGTGTTAGCAACATCAACAGCAAAACGCAAACAATATGTAGCCGATGTTCTGTCGTCATCGTTCCGTGCAGCAAAGAGGCACACTTATCGGGAGTCGGGAAAAACACGGACTCATTCTAATCTCTGCACAACCGGATTGCAAGAGACCGGCGGCGGGCAAAACTGCCTTTCGCAGGGGCAAAAGGTTAAAAAATAAAAAAAAAAAAATGATAAAAAATCGCAAGCAAAATTGCTTGCGCTTTTACTTGCGCTTGCTTGCGCGGCGTATGATAGACTATCGGGAAATACCTGTTGAAGCCGGTGTCTGATTGACAAAAGACCGTCCGCAACAGATAATCGCCTTTACTAAAATACTGCCGATGTACCGTTTCGTTATTCTGTCCGTTCTTTGTTTTTTGACGCTTGCGGTTCTGCCTGCCGTCCGCTGTGCCGATGATTTACCGCAGCGGCAGCAGCAACTCGGAGAACGCTACACCCAACTCGAACACGTTCTCCAACGCCTTGCCGAAGCGTCCGCAGCAAGTTACCCGAAAAATGCCGAATTGCTCAAAAAAGCGTTAGACGGCAGCAAAAACAAACTCCTCGCCGGACGGCTGCAAAAAATTGCCGAAGTGTTGCAGAACCGCCGTTTCACCGATGCCGCTGCCGAACAGGAAATTGCCGAAAAAGATTTACGCGAACTGCTGCAAATCCTCGAAAGTGCCGACAGAGAGCAACGCCGGGACAACGAAAAAGAACAGTTAAAACAACTCCTTCGGGAATTGGAGAACATCACACAGCAAGAGCGGCTCCTGAAAAATAAAACGGAACAAACCGAACAGATGCCGAAAGAGACGGCGGACGCATTGCAAAAGGAACAGGAACAAATTCGCCTTAAAACGCAGACTCTCAAAGAGCAACTGCAAGCAGACCTGCCGCAAAACAATGAATCAGGCAAACCGTCTTCCGAAGACAAACATTCGGACGCAGCAACGCCGCCTGATGGTCAGCCGCAGGAAAGCCGACCGCCGGAAGATTCATCGCCGGTCGGCGAAGCGGCGAAACGGATGCAAAAGGCAGAGGAAAAACTCCAGAAGCCGGATAAAACCGGTGCTGTTGAAGAACAGGAAGATGCGATAGCGGCATTGCAGAAAGCGAAAGCGGAATTGGAAGAAAAACTCCGGCAACTGCGGGAGGAAGAATTGATAGCGGCGTTGGAAAAATTGGAAGTCCGTTTCAAGCGGATGCTCCAGGTTGAACAGGGAATACGGTCGCAGACGGAAAAAATTTGTCCAAAAGAAGCGGAGCCGGAGTTATCAAACGCCGCCTCATCACGGCAGACAAAAATTGACGCTGACCGGCTGGCATTAGACCAGCAAACGAATGTCAATGATGCGGCAGCGGCGTTGATAATGCTGCGTGAAGACGGAACGGCAAGGGCAACGGCGGAAACGCTGGAACAAGCCCAACTTGATATGACGGAAATAAAGCAGCGTCTTGAAAAGACGCAACTTAATTATATGACGCTTCAAATTGAGGACGCTGTTATTGTGTCGCTCAAGGAGTTAATTGATGCCGTTCAAGCGGCAAAGGAGGAAGCGAAAAAACGTCAGAATGCACAAAAAGAAGCAGAGTCGATGACCGCCCCGAATGAGGATGAGCCGCTGATACAAATGCTGTCGGACTTGCGTATGATACGGACGATGCAGCGGCGGGTGAATGACCGGACGGCAATTTGCGAAGCGGAAATCACCAAACTGCGGCAGTTGCCGAACGCCGATTTGAGTGTGCTGCAAAAACATGTCGAAGACCTAGCCCGCCAACAGAACCGCATTAGCCGGATTCTGCACGACTTGAAAATCGGCAAAGCGGAATAAGCGCAATTTAGCCGGTTTCACTGATATTGCGATTACCGTATGCCGATACGCTACGTAGAAAATAGAACAAGGACGTTCAATGCCGCATCGGCGCGTACAACTAACACAAAGCAAACGGCTCCGCTGGCTTATGGCTGCGGCGGTCTTGTTTTATGTTTTGGTACCCCAGGTCGGTATCTGCCGGTGCATTGATTGCCGTTGCTGCAAAGCAAAGTCCGCCGTTGAACAAATCACTGTGTCAGCGTCCTGCTGCTGTTCCTCCAAAAATGCGGCGGCAGATTGCCGTTCTGATGAACCGCAACAACATTCCTGCCCTTGTACCTTAAAACAGGTCAAGGAAAAGATTCCGACGATATTGACATCGGCGGTTACATTCAACGCTTCCTTCTGCGAACAACTGAATGTGCTGCCCGCTAATGTTGCACTCAATCCGGTTTCGGTACTTTTCCGTTCCGGTTCTTCATATTGTTCGTATGATACTCCGGTTTCCCGTCTGGCGGTGCGTCTGCACCTTTTGTTTCTCGTTTTGCTGAATTAGCGGTTGTCCAGCGCATTGCAGCATTGTTTATGCGCTGAAAATCCGTACCGTTTTTTTTCATTCAAGTCCATTACACATTAGGAGCCTTATAATAAGGACATTATCAATGGCAATTTCAGCAACAAATTCGTATTCCGGTTACAATACCAGCACCAGTGCTGCTTCGTCGAAATCGAGCGGGGCATCGTGCTGCACACCCGGCGCAGACGGCAAGAAACCCGCGTGCTGCGCCACAGGCACTGCGGCGTGCTGCACCACAGGTCGAAGTTCCCAAACATCGGGAACGTACTCCTCGCAGCGTTCTGCGGCAACAACGGCAAGCCGAACGGCATCGACGACGAGTCGGACGAGCAGTCCTGCGGTTGCAGCCTCGAACACGTCGGGCAGCCGGGCATCTACTTCGTACGGGCGCACGGCGGCAGCCAGTACCCGTTCGACGGTCAGTTGGGCAAGGTAGTACAGCCACAAAAGCGGGGGGCGCAAGCCCCCCGTTCTTTACATTAGGGACAGGTCTGTCTGCTACTGAACGCGGCTTCTTAGATAACGACCACGGGGACGATACGGGGTACTTTCAACAAGTACAGGACTGTCATCAACCGCTACCGTCTCATCAACCGTTACGGGGTATTCGATAACAACCGTTGACGGCTGCGCCGGCACAACGACAACCGGTCGCTCACGGCGGTAAGAATTATAACGTGACACTCCGTTGACAATGGCAGCGGTAGCACCGATGATGGCGAGAGTCTTCTCTAAATCATTGCCTCCCCCGCGATTCTGCCGCTGCGGCGGATTGCTCTGACGCGCACTTTGCTGCTGCCGCTGCGGCGGATTGCTCTGACGCGCACTTTGCTGCTGACGCTGCGGCGGGTTGTTCTGACGCGCACTTTGCTGCTGACGCTGCGGCGGGTTGTTCTGACGTGTGTTCTGCCGTGAACTATCAGAGCGGGAACCCCGCGACGGCTGTTGGGCGAACAACGGAGACGCTACCGTTGAAATGAGCATCGCTGCCGTTACAATACAGGCCAGCAAACGAGATACAGATTTCTTCATTGAAAATATCCTTTTGTGCGAGGGGAAGGATAACCCCTCGTTTGGTTATTGATTTGTCCATTGTACACTATATTTTTTGCCGCAGCAATACGTTCGATGTACTGGCAACTGCGTACACAAATTTTACAACTTGACAAGCCCGTTTTATGGGAATTGTCAACATCACTCCTGACCGTTTTTCTGACAGTGGACGTTTTTTCACTGTGGACAATGCTGTCGAACACGCTTTGAAACTTGTCCGCAGCGGTGCCGGCATACTTGACCTCGGCGAAGAAAGTACCCGACCGGACGGCAGCGGTTGGAAAACGCAGTATGAATATGCTTGGCTGGCATTACAGCGGGCGGTCAAACGTTATCCTTATCCGGCTTATCTTGTCCGCAAACGCAAAGCGGTCATAAACTTCAAACTTGGAAAGTGCGATATTGCAGAACGGAAATACATCAGCGGACTTTTTGCCTTATATCTGCCGGTTTACTCGACCCGGTCAGAGCAATGAAAACATTACTCCGTTTCTGCGGCTCAAAGTTCTCGGTGTGGTAAAATGTCCCCGACAATCGGCTTTGCAGTGCGATTGAGTACCCTTGCGGTTATTGCAAATATCTGATATAATACGGAAATATGGTACATTTTTTATCCCTTTTTGCCCAAGACGCACCCGCAGCGGCTCCGCAAGCCGGTCCGGGAGGACTCGACTGGCTGCTGCTTATGCTGCCCCTGTTCCTCGTCTTTTACTGGTTTTTTATGCTCCGCCCCCAGCAAAAACAGGAGGAAAAACACCGGAAAATGGTCGCAAGCCTCGAAAAAAATGTCAAAGTAATGACCGTCGGCGGTATCCTCGGTACCGTTCACAGCGTTGATAAAGAACAAAATGAAATCGTCCTCAAAGTCGATGATGCCGGCAACATCAAGATACGTTTCGCTCTCACAGCGGTTTTGACCGTATTTCCCAAGGACTCCAAAGACAATAACGATAATAATCCCAAGCAATCCTCCAAATAATACCAGATGCATACCTTTCCGAGATTAGTAAAACTCCTTCCCGCTGTATTCGTTCTCGTTTCGCTCTGTTTCGTCAGCGTACAAGCACAAACGCCGAATCCGCAGCCGGCGGCAAGTATTCCGGCAGCGGCAGAACCGGTCTCCGAAGTTAAAGCGGCTCCCGCTGCACCGGATACGCAACAGACACCGGAAGTTAAAGCAGAACCTGCGGCGGCTGCCGGAACGGACACTCCGGCGGCGGTCGAAGCGGAAGAAGTTCCTGTTGAGGAGGCTGTGCCGTTTTATCGTGCCGGCTGGTTCACGCTTGTCGTCTTTTTCGTTCTCGTTGCCGGTTCATTTTGGGCTGGCGGTAAGTTAGCAAAACGCTGGCGTTTGCCCGACCATAGCACAAAAATTGCCGTTGTGCTGCTTGCCTTTTTCGGCAGTTTTGCGGCATTGTCTCTCGGCTGGCACCGTCTCACGCTCGGCATTGATTTGCAGGGCGGTGTTGTGCTGGTATATGATGCCAAACCGGCGCAGCGGGCATTAGGACAGGCAACAGCACCGGACGGCGACCCCAATGCCGGCGGTGCAGCCGGCAGCCGTATCGACGGCGGTATCAATATGGACCAATTGACACGGGCAATCACCCGGCGCATCAATCCGGGCGGTGTGCGTGAAATTGCCATTACTAAACTCGGTACACGGCAAATTCAAGTCGTTATTCCGCACGCCGAAGCCGCCGAAGTTGCCCGGATTGAACGGGTCATCAGTGAATCCGGTGCTTTAAGTTTCCGCATTTTGGCAAGCAAAGTGTATCCGCAAGATGCCGATATTATTGCCCGCGCTCAAGACCAGCAGGGCAGTGATATTCTCGACAGTGCCGGCAGGGTTCTCGCCCGCTGGGTGCCGGTTTTTGAATCTGAAAAGGAAAGTTTTCTCGGCGGCAGCGATTACATTCTCCGGCAGCGCGGGACGGCAACCGAAGCCCTCGTCTTATTTAATGACGGTGTTGATATTACCGGTGAACATTTGACATACGTCGGAAGAGGTATGGGTGAAAATGGTTCTCCCGGCGTTTCGTTCAACTTTAACGCTATCGGCGAAAATAAATTCGGACGTTTGACCGGTGCGAACCGTCCCGACCCCGTTCAAACCAACCGGCAGCGGCATCTAGGCATTATCCTTAATGACTCTCTGTATTCTGCGCCGGTTATCAGAAATGCTATCAAGGGCAGCGGTATTATCGAATTTGCGTCGAGGCACACCGACGAGGAACGGGCAAAACTGAATCAGGATATTGACGATTTGATTTCGATTCTTGATGCCGGTGCTTTGCCTGCCGAATTGAGCAAAGAACCTGTCGGGCGGCAACTTATCGGTGCAACGCTCGGAAACGATACAATTCAAAAAGCGAAATATGCGCTCATCGTTGCCTCCGTTGTGATTATTGTGTTTATGGTTGTGTATTACCGCCTCGCCGGTTTAATCGCCAGTTTCTGCGTTATCACAAACCTGACACTGCTCGTTGCGGTGATGCTTGCACTGCGGGCGGCGTTCACGCTTCCCGGTCTTGCCGGTTTAATGTTGACAATCGGTATGGCGGTTGATGCGAACATTCTGATTTACGAACGTATCCGCGAAGAATTAGCCGGCGGGTCATCGCTGAAAATGGCAATCCGCAACGGTTACGCGAAAGCGTTTTCGGCAATTTTCGACTCGAACATCACGACGATTTTAACCGGTGTTGTGCTGTACTGGATTGGAACGGAACAAGTCAAAGGCTTTGCCGTAACACTCGTTCTCGGTATTGCTTTGAATATGTTTACGGCAATATATTGTGCGCGGGTGATTATGGACGTGCTTGAATCCCGTCCCTGGTGTAAAACATTCTCGATGATGCAGTTTTTCAAGCGTCCGAATATCAATTTTCTTGCTGCGCGTAAGATTTTCGCCGTTGGTTCTATCGCCCTGATTATTGTCGGTATTACGGCAACAGTGCAGCGCGGCAGAGGACTGCTGGACATTGATTTCGTCGGCGGCGTTTCTGTTGAAACCGTTTTCAATAGTTCGCAAAACATTTCCGATGTCCGGTCAAAACTTTACGCCAAAGACCGGACAATTACCGGAGAGGAAAACCGGCTCAACGATTTGGCGGTGCAAAACGTTCAACTTGATTTAGCCGAAGACGGTCAAAGCGTCATCAAAGACACGCATTTTATCGTAACAACATCGATACCGCAGCCTTCCGGCGGTAAAGTTGTGCTGCCGGACGAATATCTGAACACCGTTCGGGGAATTCTGAAAGATACGTTCGGCGAACAACTCGAATACAGCCGGTTCAGTTTTAACGTTGAAAAGACGCATAAAGTTGCCGATTATGACGAAACAACAGTCAGCATTAAGCGTTTCCCGAAAATCAATTATGACGCTGCCCGGTCGGAAATCGGTGCGGCAATTAAAAAAGCCGCCGCAAGTAAACTGATTGACGGAGAATTTTCTGTACCCGATGTAACCCGGTCGGGCTTCCGTGAAGGCGACCAAACAGCATTTGAAGATTGGACGCTGACCTTTCACGCTCCCAAGGCAAATGTCGATAAAATTCTCGCTGAACTGAAAACGGACATTGACGGTACACCGAATTTCCCGACATCGACAACGGTCGGCGGTTCGGTTGCAAGCAGTACACGGGTTGCCGGTATGCTTGCCGTTTTAATGAGTTTTGTGCTGATGGCACTGTACATCGGTTTCCGGTTTCATTATTGGATTTATGGTTTGATTGCCGTCATCGGATTGCTGCACGATGTGTTAATTGTTCTCGGTTTGTTAGCGTTGAGTACCTGGTGTACAGTACCAGTATTGCAGATTGAGGAGTTCAAAATCGGTTTGCCGGTGATAGCCGCATTTTTAACGATTATCGGTTATTCAATTAACGATACGATTATTTTGTTTGACCGTATTCGGGAAAACCTTGGAAAGAGTCAGACGCTAACATACTCAATGATAAATAAGGCGATTAACCAGACGTTAAGCCGGACAGTTTTGACGGCAGGAACGACATTTCTGGCGGCGTTGATTCTGTTCATCTGGGGCGGTCAGGGAATTCACACCTTTGCGTTTGCAATGACGGCTGGTGTGTTCTTCGGAACGTACTCAACGATTGGCGTTTGCTCGGCACTGCTCTTTTGGGCGGTTGGTGTGGACGATAGGAAATAGGTATTGAAACCGTCCTCTGTGGTGAAAAAATTATCTGAAGTTGCCGTCACGTAATATCAACCGATAAATGCCTGACGGTAATTTTGTAACCGGTGATGGCGATGACCTCCACCGGTTCGCCCTTATCTATCAGCATCCCTTCCGAAACGACATCGTATTCACGGCTGCCGATAATAACCTTGCCCGCCGGCACCAGCGGCGTTGCGGTGATGCCCTGTTCGCCGAATAAATATCCGTAATCCGCTAACTTCTCCGCCTCTTCTATCAAGGTGCCGTCCGTTTGCTTCGTGTATTTATCCAACGTTCGGGACAAATAATAACCCAGCGCAAACAAGCAGCAACTACCGGCAACCAGCATCAAAAGCGTATGCTGCAACTGCGAAAATTGATAAGCGTTGTGCGGAATAACAAACGTTTGACTCGCCAAAATGAACGAGGCAAGGATAATGACGATTCCGCCGATACCGAAAATGCCGAAGCCGGGAAGGACAAATATCTCGAATAACAAACAGCCCGTTCCGATAAAGAACAACAAAATTTCAAGATAGCCTGCCGTTCCGCCGAGATATGTTGACCAGAAAAATAAAGCGAGACACACAACCGTAACAAATGCTCCGATACCGATGCCGGGCATTTTGCCTTCGATAATAATGCCGAGCCAGGCGAGCAGCATCAAAATAATCGACATTTCCGGTGCCGATAGTATCTGAACAATTTTCTCCGCCCAGGTCGGCTGAACAAACGCCGGGTCTTTTTCCAAATGAAAGAGCAACTTGAATTCGTCAAAGTCTTTTGCCGTCCGGTCAACGATTCCGAACGGCAGCGGCGTTACCGCACCGGCATCAGTAACCTTGATTTCAAGCAGTTGTCCCTTCGCCTTAACCGTATCGCCGAATTGCCAGTCCTCCTTATCGGCAAAGGAATCTAACTCGTCAGCGCACAGATATTCAGCCGGTGCTGCCAAAGCGTTTTTTGCCGTTCGCGCTGTTTTGCGGAGTTCAATGTCCGGGTCAATGAAAGCGGCGGGAACCGACCAGGAGCGAAGCATTGCGGGAGCGATTGATAACTTGATTTGCCTGACGGCTTCGGCAATTTGTGCGGGAGTAAATACTCTTGCCCCGTCTCCGCCGAGAACGGCACCGCAGCCGAGAACGGTTTCATCGCAGGCGGCGGCAACGAGAGCGGCATCGCTTCGGGCTTGATGCGGAACGTACGCAACCGTTTTAATTTTCGTGCGGTCAATTTCGCAGGCAAGAAACGATGCTAATTGCAGCGACGCATCAATACTGCCGCCCGGCGAATCAATCACAACGCAGAGGAAGTCAAGTTCGTTGTCGTTGATGTGAAGACGGATACGCCGTATCAGTGAGGCAACTTTGGACTCCGTCATCACACCGTTGACGACAACACGGACAGCCCGGTTGTTGCCGCTTCGCAGCGGGACGGTTTTGAGCGAATCCGGCTGGATGCCGAGACCGCGGGCAGCATCAATGCGGCTGCCTGTAATCAGGTGAACGATACCGAGTTGCCGCGCCAGATTGGCAGAAATGATGCCGCTCTGACCAGCGGCAATCAAGTCAACGGGTTTCACCGCCGCATCTTCGTCTGCTTTCATTTCCGTTGTCAGTTTTATTCCGTCCGGCGTTTCTATCTGCCGCAGCGGTACTTTCGTATCGAACATTTTTTCGATAACGGCGGCAGGGATATTCCGCTGCCGGGCAATGTCGAGATAAGCCTGCCGTTCGGTTTTATTGACGGACGGCGGCGGTATCAGTTCGGCATCTTCGGCAATAATACGTTCCTGACAAGCGAAGAACGGCAGAAGACAATGTCCGTGCAGTGTTTTCGGAACAAAGGCGGCGGTCTTGACCGAACGAAACCGGTCGCTGGTCAGCAGTTCTGCCAATTCGTAACAGGAGCCGAAAGAATTATCTTGTGCGTTGAGTTCTTCGCCGTCGGGAACGTTGAATTGCAAAACAACGTATTCGTTATTATTAACACCGCTCAAATCAAGGTGTTCGAGTGTTTTTTGCAGAACTTGTGCGGAGTTGCCGTTAATCGGCAGTGTGATTTCCAGCAGCACACTGTTAGCGGCAAGCGGAACGCAAAGAACAAGGAAAATGAATAAGGAACGCATTGGTATCTCGAAGATGGTCAAAAAAAACGGTTTTGATACTTTTTGCCGCCGTATCTATAAACCAACTGACCGGTACATTAGACCTGCCCCATAACCGACCCCATAACCGACAGTATCGATTCTCTTTTGAGAGTATAGCACAGACGAGTTTTGTCCGCAAGATCCCGGCGTGTTGTGACGAGTATCGGTGCTTATATTAGCCAGGTATTCAAGATAATGACGTATTCTTACCGCAACAGACGAAAAAGACATCTGTTGAAAATAAATCTCATCTGTGCTACACCAAATTGCAAAATGAAAATTCCGTTACCGAACGAGGCTAATCTTGTTTTTTTAACTTTGCAGGGGCGTGCAAATTCTTTACAAATGATTTTTTTATGATATAAACAAATTCACTATGGATGATGACCGCTTCACTACCAATGATACTTCTGCGGCAGCGTGCGCTGACGGCTATTTAACCGATGCGATTTTCAACGCTGCCGAAGATGCCATTTTCGTCTTGACCGACGGAGCTAAAGTACCGTTCGCAAACAACGCATATAAAGAGTTGTTTCCCGGCTGGGAACAGCATCGGTACCACGAACCGCTCGACAGAGTCCGAGCCTTTTACGCCCCCAAAATCAAAGATGTCGATGTGTTTGTCAAAGCCGTCGAAACCGTCCGGCGAACCCGCAAAAAATATGAAACGGTTATCCATCTGGCGAACGGACACATCTGTCAACTTATCGGCAGCATCGTTCATACCGCCTCTGACACCGTACCATCTGCCTGCGTTGAATCTGAAATCTGGACATTCCGGGATATTACGCAGCGGATGAACAACGAAGAAAAAGTTCTTGCGGAACAGACGCACCGCATCGCTGTCGAACAGGCAAGCATTGCTAAATCAATGTTATTAGCGAACATCAGTCACGAAATCCGAACTCCGCTCAACGGCGTTATCGGCATCGCTGACCTGATGACACTGACGCATTTGACGGCACAGCAAAAAGAATACACCGAGCAGATTCAAAATTCCGCAAAGCATCTGTTGGGACTCATTGACAACATTCTCGACTTTTCCGCCATTGAAGCCGGCAAGGTGGTTATCGAAAAAACGGAACTGAATCTGCCGGAATTGCTCGAAGATGTCATCGGTATTTTACTGCCCCGCGCCATTGAAAAAGGTCTGTCTTTGCGTTATGAATTACTCAATACGATACCAGGACGTGTTATCGGCGATAGTGCCAGAGTGCGGCAGGTGCTAATCAATCTTGTCGGCAACGCCTTAAAATTTACACAAGCCGGCAGCATTACGGTTACTGCCGAAGACCTCGAACCGCGAAAAACTGCATCTGAATTCAAAACTGTCATCCGTTTTACGGTTACGGATACGGGTATCGGTATTCCTCAGAACAAGATTGACCGCATACGAAAGCCGTTTTCGCAAACAGATGACAGCACTTCACGAAAATACGGCGGTATTGGTCTCGGCTTAACCGTATCAACAGAACTTGTCAATTTGATGGGAGGTGCCAGCGGCATTGAAAGCCGGGAAGGTGTTGGTTCAACGTTTTGGTTCACACTGCCGTTCAAAATACCGGTTCTTTCGGAATACGAAGTTATCAGCCAAACCAGCGGTGTCATTGACTATGTTTCACAAATTGATACAACAACCAAGCGGCAGTTGCTTATTCTCGCTGCCGAAGATGACCGCATTACTCAAGCGGTTATCAGCGAAGTTTTAACGCAAAGCGGTTATTCGTTTGAAATCGTCGGTAACGGACGGCTGGCGTATGAAGCGTTTGCGAGGAAAAAATATGCGCTGCTGTTGATGGACTGTCAGATGCCGGTCATAGACGGTTTGGAGGCGGCGAAAATGATGCGGGCGATGGAAACCGCCAACAGAGCGATGCCGGCTGCCGGAATGTTATCGACAGGTTCAAACGGCGGAACGCCGATAATTGCGCTGACAACGAGCGGAGCGGAGGAAGAGATAAAACGCTGCCGTTCTGCCGGTATGGACGATTATTGTACAAAGCCGATTCAGGGCGGAGAATTGCTGCGAATGATTGAAAAATGGCTGAAAAAATCGCTGCAATACCAGCAGAATGAATTATTAACGAACAATTAACGCTGAAGAGCGGAAGAAAACGGATACCGCAAACGGTACCGATGTATGTCTTCATTATTCTAACGCACAAATGTCAACACGCCCTAATCTATTGCGAAACACTTTCAGATATTCCCGTCGATGCCGAAGGCGTGATGGCTGTTCCGGTCACCATTCTGAAAGAACTACACACCGAGCAATTCGTGGTGCTTGACCTGCTTGGTGATTTTCAAATAGAGGGCAAGCCGGAGGCAGTTCCGTTCAGCCGCTGCCTGGTCAAATGGAAACGATAACCGTTGCTGCAACGGCAACGAGGATGCGGCTTTTTTGTTCCATAATGAACCCCGTCCGGCAAAGCGAATGGAAAACGGAATGGAAAAGCCCGAAAATGAGGAAAAAACCGCTTCCGGCTGCTAACTGCTGCAAGCGGTGTATTCGCCGCTTCAGATAGTCAACAGGTACCGGTTATGCCGTTCCTGCGGATGACAAAGGTTATTCTCAAAAAGACAGTAAGGGGCTGCCGATGACTCCCGTATGAAGGTTTTCTGTATCATCCTCGCCGCGGTTGCCCTCGTTTTACCGGCTTTCGGTAACGATGATGCTGACGTTCAGGCTTGCCGGAATTACATTGCGGCGCACTCTGGACAAAGCGGCGTGAACATTGCCGCTGTATATCAGCGTTTAGGCAGATTGTACTTCAAACAAGGAAAAACGGCACCGGCAGCAGAATGTTTTACCGAAGCATTAAGCCGGGCAGAAGAACATCAGATTCCGGTAATTGCCCTTGATTATGCCTCGTTGCTGCTTGAAAAGCGGGAGGTAAGGCGCGCCGAAATTGTGCTTACACGGGCATTACAGCGATTGCCGGAAAACAGCAGACACAGTACCGAAATAAAAAAAACGTTGGCTCGCTGCTGCGTTTGCCAAGACCGTATTTTAGAGGCAACTCGGTTTTACAAAGCCTGCGGTCTGGAAGCGGAAACGTATAAAAATATCGCCGCTGTCTATCGTGAACAAGGACGGTTAGGCGACGCAGAATTCTTTGCCGGATTGTCTGCAAAAAATGCTTCTCCGCAGTTGCCGATTGTGGTTGTTGCGGCAGGGAAAAATGCGGAACAGTCATCACCCGTACAGGTCATTCCGGCAAAAGTTGCAGTCGGCAATCCCGCTTCAAAGCCGAAACTCAATCGGCGTTATATTGAATAACAGATGTGAAACAGCCGTTTTATCCCGCGGCTCTGTGCTGCGACCGGCATACGGCAGTATAAATTTGTTCAAACTCCTGATGATTCGCAAACGTTATCACAATTTTTCCCTTGCCCTTTTCGTTCGTTTGCGTTAACTGCACGTTCACACCGCCGAGTTTGCTGCGGAAATCCTGCTCTAATTGCAAGATGTGGTCGCTCTTTTGTGATACTTTCCGTTTTGCCCCGTCTGCTCCTACCACATTCCAGGCATTGTCTTTCGGACTCACCGCCTCGCCGGTCTTAATTAAATCCTGAACAAACTTTTCTGTCTGCCGCACACTCCAGCCTTCCGATTGCATTTTGGCAGCAATTTCAATCTGCTCGTGTTTTTCCAGCGGCAGTAAAGCCCGAACGTGACCTGTTGTCAAACATCCTTTGCGGACGGCACTCTGCAACTCCTCCGGCAATTCCAACAGCCGCAAAAGGTTTGTTACCGTACTGCGGTCGAGTTCCAGACGTTTCGCTAATTCTTCGTGCGTTCCGCCGTACATTTTCAGATAGTTCGCAAAAGATACTGCCTTCTCGATGGCATTCAAATCTCTGCGCTGTAAATTTTCCGTCAGGGCAAGTTCGACCATTTTCTGGTCATCAATGCCTTCGAGAATATGCACCGGCACGGTACTCCAGCCGGCACGGAGTGCAGCCCGAAAACGCCGTTCGCCGGCAACGATTTGATACTTACCGTCTTTTGGGCGGACGACGATTGGCTGCAAAAGTCCGTTAGCGGTAATGTTTTGGGCGAGTCGTTCAAGTTCAGTTTCGTCAAAGTCCAAACGCGGCTGATAGGGATTCGCCGTGAGTTGCAAAACATCGACAGAGGCGGCAGCGGCGGTGACTCCGTCTGTTTCTTTGAGCGGAATATCATTATCTTCAACAAGAGCGGAGGCAGTTTCTTCGCTGTATCCGCCGATGCGTCCCAATAAGGCTTCGAGTCCCCGTCCTAATCGTTTTTCTTTTGACACGTTCGTATATCCTCCGGCAATGTTTACTTAAACTACTACGGGCTGCATTGTCGGGATTTCGGAAAAACGTGTCAAGAGGATTTTTCTGGGCATTTGCTCTGACAACATTCCGCATACGGAATAAGTCCGCTGGTCATTTCAGCCGGCTGCGGTAAACCATTTCCATTATTTTATCACCGATGGGGTTGCACAAGAGCAACAGCAGCAATTTGTAACGCAGCGACGGAACACACACGACTTTACGCGACCTTTTAATCGACCGCAGCGAAGTTCGGACAACATACTCCGCCGTGAGCCAAAGGAAGTTGGGCGTTGCCGCTTTATCAAAGTCTTTCATTCCTTCGGCAGAATGAAAACCGGTGTGCGTCAAGCCCGGACATAATGCCTGTACCCGAACGCCGCAGTGCCGGACATCACATTGAAGCGATTGTGAAAACGCAAGAACATACGTTTTTGTTGCAGAGTATTCTACCGTATTCGGTCCCCGCAAAAACGATGAAATCGAAGCCAGATTGACAAGATAGCCCTTCTTGCGTTTGCACATCGGCACAAGAGCGGCACGCGAAAGCCGCATCAGAGCAATACAGTGCAGGCGAATCATCGACTCCTCTTTATCCGGGTCAACGTTCGGAAACGTATCGGTAATACCGAAGCCGGCGTTATTGACGAATACTTCGAGACGCTCTTCGTGTTCAATGCGGTCTTCGAGTTTCTTCAGTTCTTCGGCATTAGAAAGGTCGCAGACAACAGATTCCGCCGTGATACCGTATTGCTTTTCCAAATCGGCTTTAAGTTCATCGAGAAGGTTTTTACGCCGGGCAATGAGGAGCAGGTCATATCCTTGACCGGCGAGTTGCCGGGCAAATTCTTTTCCTAATCCGTCGCTTGCACCGGTAACGGCGGCTAAATAGCGGTTCGTGTTTGTCATTTTAGATGATGTTCATTGCTGCCCCGTGCTGATGTACGCGGACAAGACATATTCTACAGTCAGGCAGAAAGTTTGCAAGATTGCGGGGCGCGTTGGTGCGCAAGAGCAGGGGGCGTTCGCCCCCGCGATTGTAAAAATTCCCAAAAATAAAAACTTTCCCCTTGACATTTGTTCGTTTATGCGGTAGAATAATTTTAGAAAATATGGTACATTGCCATATTGTAACCCCACTTTTGAAGGGAGAAAAATATGTTCACGCTAATGTTTGACGCAGCAAAGTGCTGCAAAATGAAACTCTCGAATCAGAGAGAGAGAGAGAGAGAGAGAGAAATCTGGTAGAATCGGCTTTACGTTAGTCGAACTCCTCGTCGTCATTGCCATCATCGGCATACTCGTCGCTCTCTTGTTACCAGCCGTGCAGGCTGCCCGCGAAGCCGCAAGGCGGATGCAATGCGGGAA
>JAITQJ010000364.1 GCA_031288955.1 Planctomycetaceae bacterium
TTATATTTTTATGTCCCCCGGTTTATTGAATTGCCGCTTTCGCAGAAGTTAGACACGATTGTTCACGAACTGTATCATATCAGTCCGCTTTTTAACGGCGACCTACGCCGCTTTTCCGGCAGATGTTTTGCACACGGTTCGTCAAAAAAGAAATACGATTTGACCGTACAGCGTTTGACAAAATACTGGCTGCAACAGGAACCGCCGGAAAGCGTTTGGGGATTTCTGAAACTCAAGTACAAGGAATTAACCGTCCTGTACGGCAAATTGACGGGAACAAAAATCCCGATGCCGAAAATCGTCCCGAAACTTTAATCTGTTCTCTTGAATAACACGTTTCTTTGTGTATAATACTCCCGTGGAGACCTGATGCAATGGATTTGCGGCACACGACAACACCGAATCAAGAGAAGACCGACCCCGCCGTTCCCCGAACGGTTGCGCCGCAGTACATCGGCGATTACGAAATCATTGAAGAAATCGGTGAAGGCGGTATGGGAGTTGTCTATAAAGCGAAACACCGCTTCCTCAATCAGACAGCCGCCGTTAAAGTCCTTCCCAGCCAGTTGCTCAGCGATTCGCAAGCCGTTTCGCGTTTCCGCCGTGAAATGCAACTCATCGGCAGTCTCAATCATCCCAATATCGTCCGCGCTCTTAATGCCGGCGAAATCAACGGTTCGCATTATCTCGCAATGGAATTCGTTGACGGCTTGACTCTCGAAAAACTTCTGCACCAAATCACCGTTCAGCGGAAAAAGACATTGCCGAAAATGCCTCTTGCCGCTGCCTGCGAAGCCGTTCGGCAAGCCGCACTCGGTCTCCAGAATGCACACGAATTGCAACTCATCCATCGGGATATTAAACCGGCAAACCTGATGGTTGACCAGCGAGGCTGCGTCAAAATTCTTGACCTCGGATTGGGCAAATTTCAGTCCGATACCTTCACCGATAGTCAGGAAACGGCGTTGACGCTTGCCGGTATGACTCTCGGAACCGTCGATTACATTTCACCGGAACAATGCGAAAATGCTTCTTCGACCGACATCCGCAGCGACTTGTACAGTCTCGGCTGTACTCTGTATTTTCTCTTAACCGGCGAAGCGGTGTATTCCGGTCCCCGCTATGAAACGCTCCGCAATAAATTGATGGCACATATTGTCGGTGCCGTCCCTGATGTTCGTTCGCTGATTCCGTCGCTGCCCGAAGAATTCAACGCCGTTCTGCAAAAAGTTCTCGCCAAAGAACCGGCAAAACGGTATCAAACGCCGCTGGAATTTGCCGAAGCGTTAGAACCGTTTGCGTCTTTTGAAGAGTTTTACAGCGAATTGCAAACAGACGGCGCAATCAAATCGGCATACAAACCGCCAAGTTCGCACACCTTGTATTCGCAAAATATCAAGCCGGTTAAGCGTTTCAAGTTAATAGCCGCATTGGTGTTGATTCATCTGATTGTCTTCGGCGGTCTCTTTGCGTGGGCTTGGTATGCGTTTGTCTATTCCAAAGGCGAATCGGTCAGCATTGCGAATCAAGCGGGAGAAGCCGCGGTGCCGGCGGCAAATGACACGTTGCCGGCGGAAATAACCGATATTTTATTGTTGCCGGGCTTGAACGGGAGTTGGTGGTTCGATGAAATCCCTTGGTATTTGCCGGGAGTGCGCTTGCTCGCTGCCGATGCGGTATCCCGAATCGATGCCAAAGCGGTACCCGACTTGTACGACCCGAATGTACCGGCAGTTTATGCGGCGTTGGAAAATTTGCTCAAGGAACATCAAAAGAAATTATTGCCGCACGAACAGATTTTGGTCGGGGAATTACGTCAACTTCAAAAAAAGACAACTGCTGATGCTGATAATACCGTACAGAATACGGCGGCGTTTTACACAGCGTTATTGAATACCTTTAACAGTAAAGAACCGCAGCGGGGAGTTGATTGGCACACGTTAGCGTTGCTCGAACACCGTTTAACGCTGCTGTCGGATTCCGCTGACGAAAAAAAGACGCATAACAAGGCGGCGGCGGAACATTACGGCAAAGCCTTGCAGCAGTACCGCCTTGAAGCCGGTGTATTGACGCGGAAACTGGAGTTTTTGTGTCTTGCGGATTATGCACGTTTGCCGGCAGATTTCAAGACGCAATTTGACCGTTTTGAAGAAATAACGAAACAGCGTAAAACCGGCGAGCGGCTCGGTGTGTTGTTTACGGCGGAGTATCGGGCAACTTATGGAACGCTCTGTGCGGCAGCGCATCAATACGATGATACGCAGTTTACACGAGGGAAAGACTCACTTTTGCGGGACAGGGAACGCAACTCAATGCACCCGTTGACGGCGTATTTGTCTGAACAATATGCCGCCGGTCTGATGTCGCAATGGAAGATGACCGATGCCGAAAAACAATGGACGGATGCGCTGATAATCCGGGCGGCAAATTATAAAGAGACCAATAATCCGCAGGCTTTTCTTCGTTTGTATCAGGATAACAATGCGCGGGCGTTGTCGTTCCGTTATCTCGGCAACACACAGCGGGCTGGCGAAGAATACCGCAGTACCTTGCAGCGTCTCGCCGCAGCAAATACAAAGGAAGCATCATCAGCCGCTGCTGTCATTCGGGCAGCGAAGGAGCAACTTGCCGACTGCACGCTTTTCGGCGGAGCCGCCGCACAAGCCGCCGCCGCAAAGCTGGCGGAAGCGCAGAAACTCTACGAAGAAGCCGGTTGTCCTTTGAAAGCGGCAGCCGCATTATTGTTACAGGATAAAACAGAGGAGGCAAAAAAAATTATCGCTGCGGTACCGGCGGGCGGATTGATGTATCAATGGACGGAAGCGTTGGCGGCATACAAAACAACCGGCGAACAGGATAAACTCCGGCAATTTTTGCTGCAATTTTCCGTTTTGAACAATCCGCTGGACAAAGAAGCGTTTGAACCGGCGGTGATGGATTTGCGGCTGTTTGCGGCGGAGTTGCTCGTTTCCGAAGACCGCAGGAAAAACGATTTACCGGCATTAGGGGACGATATTAAGACGCTGACCGCCGCGGCGGTTCTGTTTATCCGTTACCCCGGTGCGAGACCGTTTATCCGGCGGATAGGCGATTTGATAGTCCGGTCATTGGCAACGATGTACGAAAGTCAAAGCGATACCGCAGTCAGGCAAAATCTTCTTGACGGCATTGTTCATCTTCTGATACAGGAGCGGCAGACGGCGAAAGAACCGGAGGCTGCTGTAAAACCTTCCGATACCGGTGCTTCCGCCCCGCTGCCGGTGTTGTTGGTTTATTTTCTGACAGACGATGCGCAGGACGGCTTTGTGATATTTTATCCGCAGGACGGTCGCCGGGGGAGTTTGTACCGATTACCGCTGACCCGACGGGACATTAAGTCGGGCAAGGAAAAAGATGCGGCGAAACATTTGCCGGCGGAGTTGTTATCGCTGCTCGAAACGGAGCATCAGGCAGACAGAACGGTGCAAAAATCGTGGAGCGATGCGGCGGCATACAGTCAACCGGACGAAGCCTTGAGCGATGCCGAATATCCGTTCGGAAATTTGGGGAGTCTGCCGTCCGCCCGTTGAAAAATTGAAAGAAGCGGTTTTGCGTTAGTTATTCGTCCGCCGGTACCGCACAGCACCGGTGCTGCTTGGAACGGGTGCTGCCGTGTTGTCCAATATCTGCTCTGCCGTTATCCGCGGTGCCGCCGTCCCGCTAACAGCGTGTATCGCCTCCGGTGCCGGCAGCGGCAAAGAAGCAGCAGAAGTATCCGCCGCCGGACGCACCGTAAATAAATCGTCTATCACCGGCTTAAGCGGTTCGAGAACATTCGGCTTCACAAAATCACTGACCGACTGAAACATATTCTTGACCGGTACCGGCAAACTCTTTGTTATCTCTTGCGCAATGTTCTCCTTTATACTTTCGGCAGTTTCTTTTTTCGTGCCGCTCCACCAATTCGCCATCGCACTCAACAAAGAATTAGCCGTTGACGGTACCAAGCGTTCATCGGCATCGGCAGCCGAACGGACTGTTGCAGCGTTTGCCGTCTGTGCATTAAACTTGTCCAACTGTTCACGCAAAAGTTCACAACTGTCTTTCGGAACAAAGGTACTCGTCTTCGTAATCAAATCCGCAAGGTAATGCCCTGTCTTCGATTGAAACACGACATTACGGCTCGTTTCGCTTAATGTTACCGCAAAGAACGTCAGCACCATACAAATCAATGCCGCCTTAATGCCGCCGAGTCCGCCGCCGAGGAGTTTATTCAGTCCGTCCAAATGCAGTTTTTTGACAAACGTTTCGAGAACGGTACGGAAAAAGCGGACGGCAACCATCGCCGCAATGAATAGTACCGCCATCGCTCCGACCTGATTCCAAGGTTCTTCCGCAGGAATGGACGGAGCAATCAGAAAAGCGAATCGGGACGCAGCGAGCCAGCAGACGAAATACGAACCGGCAGATACGATTTGCGCAATCATTCCCGTCCAAACCCCGCGGACTATCAGGGCAATAAAAACAGTAAAGACAATAACGTCAAAAACGCTCATCGGTTCGGGAATTGGTAATTGATGCCCGCATCATAACGTTTTTTGCTCTGGGAATAAAGGGAGAAATTCGTTATATTCCGCTATGGGCAGTTTTCTCCAGCACGTCACTTGCAGTACGTTGACCGGCGTTGCGCTGGGGGGGGCAGCGTCCGCCTTCGGTTTTCCGCTGCCGGTGTGCTGCGTTTCGGCAGGGCTTTGCAGCGTTGCGGGAATGTTGCCGGACATCGACAGCGATACGAGTAAATCGTTTCAGGAATGTATTTATCTCGCCGCCGGTCTTGGTGCCGTATTGCTGGTGCAGCGAATGAAGACGCTCAATGAATCGTACACCGCGGCAAACAGCGGACAGATTGACTCTGACGTTATCAT
>JAITQJ010000148.1 GCA_031288955.1 Planctomycetaceae bacterium
GTCCCGTTACTGCGTTTGCAATAACTCCTGAATTTCGTGTTTCAATAAAGGGATATGCTTAACGATAATACTCCAAAGCATATCAGGCGATACCGTATCGTAACCGTGAATAAAAACGGCTGCGGGTATCAATGATTTTTCGGGAGTTGGTAACATCAATGCCTGTTTTGCACTGAACAAACCGGTTCATTGCCTCGCCAATAATAACAATGTTTCTTTCTACCGCACGCCGAAGTTGAAGGTTCAGCAAAAAATCGTCATACCGTTTTTCTGCCGGCATAAAACTTTCTACCTCCTCAATCGCTATGAGGATGTCTTCCAAATGTTTCTTGACGCTGTCATCCATACAGTAATTTTTTCGTCCGTTCAATGTCCTTGCGTAAATACACATTGCGAATCGGCACCCCCTCTAACAAATCAACGTTCCGTCCGAAAACCTCTTCCAGCGAATACTTGAAATCAAAATAATTATCGAAATAATCTGCCTCTGATTCTTTGTCGAAGTCTGCTATCAAATCGACATCGCTTCGGCTGTCAAAACGTTCCGTCAATGCCGAACCAAACGCATAAAGCGTCCGAACGCGGTATTTTCGGCATAAACCGGAAATCTGTAACATATAAGGTTCAAAAAAATCCACCGTTTCACCTCGTTTCTAATTCCTTTACAATTCGTTCAGCGTGATAGACATTCTTTAACGCTTCGGTAATGACGGACGTGCAAACGCCGACGCACCGGCTCTGCTTTTCCGTATGAATGAAATTGTTCGAGAGCGAATAAATGTTCCCGTCAAACGCCAAAGCGATAATTTCACCGCTTGTGTTAACCATCGGCGAACCGCTGTTGCCGCCGACAATGTCATTTGTTGTTACAAAATTAAAAGGCGTACTCAAATCCAAATCCGCCTTCGCATCCTTCCAACTTTGCGGCGGGTCGAACGGTTCGCGGTTTTTTTGCAGAGCCGCCCGCTCAAACATACCGGCTATGTCGGTACACGGCGCAACTTCCGTACCGTCATCTTCCTGATAACCTTTGACAATGCCGTAAGACAAACGCAGCGTAAAGGTGGCATCGGGATAAATGTCTGTCCCCCATTTTTCAAAACGCTGCTTTGCGAGTTCTGCGTATGCGGCAGTCATCGGGGCTTCGACTCGGTTTTCGTATTGCTCTCTGGAAGACCGGGAGTCGTGTTCAATATCTTTGACCAGTTTGAACATTATGTCGCCTGATTCTTCAATCGCTTTTTTGCCTCCTTCAAAAAGACGTTTCCGTTCGGCAACATCCCGGACTTTGGAACCGCGAATCAATTCTGTTGCCCATTCTCTCGGTGATTTCGGCGGGTCTGCGTTCTGTCCTCTTGCAGCCTTTTCCTGCATTGTCATCGTCATCGAATCGGTCAGTTTTTCGATTTCGACATTTTCGTAAATCGGCGTATCGGCAAACAACGTTTGTTTTAGCGACTCGAGGTTGTTGTCCCGATATTCTTTTAACCGTTCAGCGTTGGGTTTTTCCAATTCATAAGCCGCCCGATAAAGTGTCCGGGCAATTTGGAATGTCTTGCAGTTGAAACCTTCCCCGCTTTCATAAAGGTCATACACGTAAAACAAATCTTTTCGTGCATCATCGCACGCCTTTTTGATTTTTGCTTCCGGCGATTTTTCACCGGCTTTTTCGGCGGACGGGAAATCTTTCCAGAGCGACGGTGTTTGCAGCCCTTGCAGTTGTCCGGCAGCCCGCTTGCGGTAATTCTGAACCGCTCTTAAATCGTCGCCGATGCGCCGGGCATTTTCCAGACTTCGGCTGGCAAAAGCAGAATAGACGGCTTCCCGCCGGTATAATTTTTGTAACCGCCAGGGAAAGTACACGTCCCGCTGAAATTCCAGATGTTCCTTCGTGAAAGCCCTGTCCGTTCTGCCGGGGAAACCGGAGACGAACACGAGTTTATCGGCGGCTTTAACTCCCGCCTCTTTAATGCTGTCTTTTTTGGAGTTCCACCGTAAGTAATGCGTCATCTCCGCCGGTTTGCCGTTTTCGTAAGCACGAAACAGCGCACAGTCGACACAGTAGCGTGGATATTCGTAATTGTCGGGGTCTCCGCCGAAAGAAGCGATGCTTTCTTCGGGAGCCCAGACGAGCCGAATATCATTATAGACCCGATAACCGTACAGATAATACTTGCCGCCCTGATAAAGCGGGGTAACTTCGTAACGCAGCGGAGTATTACCGTCCCCAGTTTTTTCGGCTGCCTCCTTTGCTTTTTCGGCAGCCCGCTTTTCAACGGCGGCAACGGCGGCGTTCCTTATTTTTTGGGCTTCTTCGGCGGACATTTCCGCTTTGACACCATCGTTGATAATTTCTGTAACATCTGCACTGTGTTTCAGGACGAGGACTTCCAGACCGGGACATTGAAGTTCGTCTTTGAGCGTTTGCGCATAAAAACCTTTTTCGATGAGGTTGTTTTCCGGCGTGCTGAGTTCGTGAATACTTCTTGCCCCGACGTGATGATTTGTTGCAATCAAGCCGTTTTTTGAGACGAACGAGCCGGTGCCGCGTTTGGCGAATCGGCACGTTGCAGACTGGATGCCGGAGAGAAAATCATTTTTCGTTATGTCAAAGCCGTATTTTTCTTTGACCTGTTTCTCCGGCGGCACGTCAAAGAGCCACATCCCTTCATCTGCACGGACGGCAGTCAGCGTTACAAAAATACAGGACAGGAAAAATATAACGGGCAGTAATTTTTTCATCGTTCGTTATGAGACCGTAGAAATTGTAATACGGCTTTCATTGTCCCTTGTTTCCAGCCGTTTGTCAATTCTACGCCGCTTGCTGTGCGTCTCCGCAACGGCTCCCGACGGAGGGCGGTCTAAACCTGCCTGCCGAACACGTCCAGCGAGGGACAGACTGCTGCCTGACCCGCCAATGATTCGAGTTGCTCCAAGTCGGTTACTGCTGAAAGACGGTTTTGAAGTGCTTTGGGAATCAAGCCGAACCGGGCTTTGAGGACGCATAATATCGCCAAAATTTGCCCTTCGGCTTTGCCTTCCGCTATCCCTTCCGCTATCCCTTCGGCAATACCTTCGGCTTTACCTTCGGCGATACCTTCGGCGATGCCCCATTCTCTACCCTGATTTCTCCACTTTGCGGCAAGCCCGCACTTTTCTATCGCTTCGTCAAATGTCATTTTCATATTCTCACGTATCTCCTGAAAGGTTAAAGGATTCGCTCGCAACACCACATCAATATACGCATTCAACGCCGCCTCTTTGCT
>JAITQJ010000213.1 GCA_031288955.1 Planctomycetaceae bacterium
AAGAATGTGAGTTCCGCTGCAATTACGGTCAAGCGAAACAACTATTGACCACGCTGAAAAAATGGATTAAAATGACATCAAACTCGCCTGTCTGTGAGGAAATTATCTATGCCAGCCCCTAATCATTTCTTACTCCTTATTCATTCCTGATAATGCGTTGTTTTTTGCTATTGCGGCGTTGGCTTGGGATGCTCTTGCCCAATGCGGCTGAACGGGTTCGATGGCGGGTTTTTCGGAAACACCATAAAAGCGTTTCGATGCGTCCGAAAGATGTTCTCGGACGCGACGGTGAAGAAGCGGCTGTACGTTTTTTAGAGGATAAGGGCTATTCCGTCCTGCACCGCAACCTGCAATTCAAAGGCGGCGAAATCGACATCGTCGCCCGCATCGGCAGTACGCTTGTCATCGCCGAAGTGAAGACCCGGCAGCACACCGCGGTGAAAAAGCCTTATGAATACGTCGATTGGAAAAAACGCCGGCGGATAACAAAATTAGCCGAAAAACATATCGGCAAATCCGCACTCTACCATCTCCGTTACGATATTCTTTCTGTAACGCTTACCGAAGACGGCGTGCTGGAGGTGGAACATCTGGAAAATGCCTTTGACCATAAGATTCCGTCCGGCAAGCGCAAATTCCCGGATTGGCGCAGCCGAAAAAACGTGTGCATCGTCAAGCACTAAACAGCGGTGCTTCCGGCATTACCGGTGTCCGGCATTACCGGCGGAATACACGCCGTTGACGCTGCGGCTGAATGACCGTTTGCTTTAACTTCTTCGCAATGTCCGTGTTGTCTATCATTCCGAAAAACGCATCCGCTCCCGGTCCCCAAGCCGTCGTGTTCACCGGCAGTGCCGTATGCGCATTGCTCGTCCAAGCCAGACCCGACTTGTGATTGACAAAACGAATCACCGCATTACTCAACTCATCGTATTTCTTATCGCCGTACTTCGTTGCCAACTCCTCCTGTTCCGCCGCCGTCAGTATCATCGTCCCGTTCTTCCCTTTACCGTCTGCGGCAAATATCAAGCCGCTTTTTTCCGTTATCAACGCCTTCATCGTATCAAACGAGGCTTCGGGATTTTTCTTTGCATAATCCGCAAACGTTTTTTTCAACACGTCCAGCGAAGCCTTTTGACTGCCGAGCAGTTCAATGAACGACGCATAACCAGTACCGGCAAAACCGAGCGTTAAACCGCCGGTTTCGTGGTCGCCGGTTACCACAATCAACGTCTCCGACGGGTGTTTTTCGGCAAAGTCAAACGCCTTTTTGACGGCATTATCAAAGTCAATAATTTCGCTCAGCGTTGTTGCCGCATCGTTAGCGTGACACATCCAGTCAATTTTCCCGCCTTCGACCATCATAAAAAAGCCTTTCGGATTGTCGAGCAACTCTATTGCCTGTTTCGTGAAATCGGCAAGTTTCAGACCGTCTTCGGAAGCGTCAATAGCGTAAGGCAAATCCGTTTCACTGCCGATGGCAACGACTTTGTCTGTTCCCCGTTTCAGGGCTTTAATTTTTTCCTGCGTCCGGCAAACGGTGTAACCGGCTTTTTTAGCGAGGTCAAAAATGTCTTCTTGCTCAACGCCTTCTTTGTTTTTACTGCCTTTATGACCGTTAATGCCTCCGCCGCCGAAATACTCAAAGCCGGAAGCAACGAGGTCTAAACCAATGTCATAACTTTGTCCCCGGTTCGCCCGATGTGCATAAAACGATGCCGGCGTTGCGTGATTCAACGTCACAGTCGAGATGATACCGACTTTTTTTCCGCTCTTATGCGCCACTTCGGCAATCGATTCGAGGCGTTCGCCTTTTTCATTGACACCAACCGCCCCGTTGTTTGTTTTCGCTCCGCAGGCGATTGCCGTCCCGCTGGCAGCGGAATCCGTGATAAACGAATTGGCAGCATACGTTGTCGTAATCGCTTGCTGCGGCATCGCATTGATACGCAGACCGGTATTCTGCGTTTTCTTTAAGTATTCCTCTGCCATCATCCGCTGCGGAATCGACATTCCGTCGCCGATGAACAGGAACACGTACTTGACAGGTTTCAGTTCTGCTGCCGAAGCGGCGGACACGAAAACGAACAGAACGGACACGAACAAGGCTTTTTTTAATGCGGACATTGTTGACATCGGTTAAAGGACAAGGGACAATACTGATACTGTTATTTTCCTCTATCTGTTGCCGATTGTCAATCAGTGCGGCAATTATTTTCCTGAACAATGTACGGCGAATTAGTCCCAGTCGGGGCGGGCGACCCGTTTCCTTTGGTGAAGACGGAAGTAACCGTCGGGCGGCACAAAAAATGCGATGTCATTCTCAACTATCCGAACGTGTCGGGCAAACACTGCAAACTTGTTCTCAACGAAGGCTATTGGTACATTGTCGATTTACAAAGCACGAACGGCGTTAAAGTGAACGGACGGAAAACGGTGAACTGCCGCATTGACCCGAATGTTCCGCTGGCGGTTTCAACGCACGGCTTCAAAATCGAATACAGTCCGGTCAGCAACGGGGCAAAGGGAATGATGCCGCCGAGTACATTGCAAGAGGAGGGCGAAGTAATGTCCGAGTCGCTGTTGCAGCGGGCTGGTTTGGAGCGTAAAAATACACCGGAAGATGTACCGGTCGGCAAACAAAACGAGAACGAACCGGAGTTAGCCCCGCTGATGCCGCCGCCGAAACCGTCTGTTAAAGATTTTTTCAGTGAACTCGTTTTTGATTAACCCCGCTGACCAACTGCTCCCCCAAGAAGAACTTTAGACGCAGCAAACAATACGATGTCCGAATTTTTTCAAATCCATTGTCCGGCGTGCGGTGTTAAACTGAATGCGAAATTCAGGCACGTTGGTAAGACAAAAAAATGCCCGAAATGCGGCGGCGATATTTTTGTGCCTGAACCGCTGTTCTCGCCGGAACGAGGAGGCTTAAAAGGAGCGGAATCTGAAGGAATTGCTGCCGCCTCCGTCATTGTACCGAACGAGTCGATTTCTCTTCGACCGGCGCAGTTGGAGTTTCACGACCGGTACTTCATTTTAGGCAAAGACCGCATCGTTGCGGTTTGGCAGAGCAGTGAAGGCTGGAAAGTGAACGTCGGCAGCGGTTTTGCTCCGGCGCGGTCTAATCAGACGGCAATACCGGACAACGGTGTGTTTGCGTTTGTTCATTTGGTTTGTACGGACGGTATTCCTTCGGCATTGGAGATACACCGCATATCGAGCCGGGGAGCATTGATGACGATAGTGCGGGACGAAAATTCTGTGTTGAATCGTTTGGAGGAAAGGACGGAATTATCGCCGGAACAAAAAGACGCTCTAATGCGTTATCTGCGTCAGATTTATATGCTTGACGTATTAGAGAAGGCAAAAGACGTATTGGATTCGCTGTCAATCATTGGACAGGTTTTCTGATTATTATTGGATACCAAGTCCGCACACCCAAGGGGCGGGTGCTGACCGAAAAGGAGTATCTGCACCTTAATTGGAGAAGAAGCCAGCCGCGGGTGATAATGCCGCTTTGAAAACCTTTGACCTGCACTTCTTCGCTTTGCTTTTTTCTAACTTTTACCCCGACATTTTCGTGATTAAAGCAACGAGCGGCATAAACAGCGAGATGACGATAAAGCCGACCATTCCGCCGAGAAACATAATCAACAGCGGTTCAATCATACTCAATAACGCTTCCGTTGCCGCTTCGACTTCCTGGTCGTAAGTATCTGCCACCTTGTAAAGCATCGTATCCAACTCGCCCGTCTCTTCACCGACATCAACCATATTGACGACCATATCATCGAGAATCTTGCCTTGCAGTTTTAACAGGTAATACAGCATACCGACACCAACGCCGAAAAAAGCAAAGTACAGCAACGCCCCTAAATGAAACGGCGGAATTGAATACATTTTCATCGGGTTCGCAATCGTATCACCGTCGCGAATTGCTTCGAGAATCTTCTGAAACATACGTTCAAAGACGGCGTTGTTGCTCGCATCTTTTGTAATTTGAAGCGATTCCAAAATCGGCACGCCGGACGTAACCAGTGTACCGAGCGTTCTTGTCGAACGCGCCACCGTTGTTTTTTCGACAAGCGGTCCGAATATCGGACTTTTCAGGAGAAACAAGTGCCAGCCGTAACGTCCCTGTTCAAAAGACGTTGCCAGTTTGAGCAGCAGCCATATCGAAAACGGCAGCAGCGGCAAAAGGTACCAATACGACACCACGATACTCGATGCCGTAATAAGTATCTGCGTCATTATCGGCAAGTCCGTTTCAAAGTCAATGAAAATCTTTTCAAATGCCGGAACGATAGCAATCAAAATGAACACAAGAATACCGACAGCGAAGATAACAACGCTAATCGGATACACCATCGC
>JAITQJ010000235.1 GCA_031288955.1 Planctomycetaceae bacterium
TCGACTCTGTCCTGGTTTTCCTTGCTCGTCATTAGTTCCTTCGCCGATTTTCCTGCTTCGATAGCGGCGTTAACATTTTTTGTAACTTCCTCGGAATAGGAACCGTCTTTTGTACCGGAATGGTTTGCGGAAGCGACTCTGGCAAGATAGACGTAGTCGGTTGAATCGCCCATATGCTGTGTTACGGCGAGTTGGTTCGTTACCTTATCGAGTGCGCCTTCGACTTGTGTCAGAGCGTAGTATCCTGCTGCACCGACGACAATCATCAGGACGATGATGAGAACAAACCCGATAATGAGTTTGCTGCTGATTTTTAGTTTGTTAAGCATTGAACGAGTCTCCTTGTTGTTTGTTAGAGAGAGGTGATTTCGCTGGAAAGGGAAAACCAATATGTTCCAGTATAACACGTATAATTTTGAAAACAAGCCGTATCTAAAAAACCCCCTGTGCCATTGTGTTCTTGGTGAGATATTGCGTTCTTACCGTTGTATCGTTTGAGCGGTTTGTGTATAATGCGCCGGCACGAAGGAACACTATTTTGAGTACAGAGCAAACCGACATTTCTCTAACCGGACAGCCGAAAGGCGATGTACGGCAGATATTTCACGAAATAACTCAACTGCCGCGCGGCGATATGCCCCTTGCCGTCTTTTGCAGCGAATTTCTCAACCGCGTTGTCGCCGCTATGGACGGTTCCGGCGGAGCGTTTTGGACAGTCGAAGGCGGTATGTTAACTCTTGCATACCAAATCAATATCCAGGACCTCAACCTGAAAATCGGCGAAGCAAACGAACAGCAGCATAGCCGGCTCATCACGCATATCACCGGCGGTGCCAACGGAGCCGTTCTCGTCCCGCCGCACAGCAGTTTCGGCGGCGATACGGACGATAAAGCCGAATCCGGCGGAAATCCGAGCGGCTATCCGCTCCTGTGTTTTCCGCTCCGTACTGAACTCGAAACAGCCGGAATGATTGAAATTATGCTGCGTCCCGGCGGCAGCGGTGCCAGTCCCACCGTCAGTCAGGCACTCCTGCAATTCTTTGCCCAATCCGGTGCCGTCGCCGTTGATTATTTTAAGAACCGGCAACTCCGCAACTTCGCTGACCGGCAAAGTCTTTGGATGCAACTCGAAGATTTTACCCGAACGATTCATCAGGGACTTGACGTTAAAACAACGGCATACTCGCTCGCCAACGAAGGACGGCGTTTGATTCAATGCGACCGCGTCAGTATTGCGCAGAACTTCGGCAGCCGCTGTAAAATAACAGCCGTCAGCGGTCAGGATGTTATCGATAAAAGGTCAAAAACGATTAATCTGCTCGGCAAATTGGCGACATCGGTTGTCCGCGCCGGTGAACCGGTTTGGTATTCCGGCGATACCGCCAATTTCGCTCCGCAAGTCGAAAAAGCCGTCGATGCTTATGTTGACGAATCACATACCCGAATGATTGTCGTCTTTCCGTTGATGCGGGCAAAAAAAACCGAAGAGACCGAAGAGGAGCGGCGTAAACGCAAAGAAAAACCGGAAAAGCCTTTCGGGGCATTGATTATCGAACAGATTGAAGACCGGCGTGAATCGGAAGGAATGAAACAGCGGATTAAAGTCGTTGCCGAACACGCTGGTATGGCATTGGGCAACGCTTTGGAACATCATAATGTCTTCCTTATGCCGCTTTGGAAGTTCATTGGTAAATCCAAGATTCTCATTGCCGCCCGCCATTTGCCGAAGACTGCGGCTGCTTTTGTTCTACTTGCGGTGTTAATAGCGGCACTGATTTTTCTGCCCTGGAAGTTTCAAATTTATTGCAACGGCACGTTAGAACCGATACGCCGGCAGCGGATTTATTCGCCTCTGGATGCCGAAATCAAAAAACTTTACGTTGACCATCATTCGCTTGTCGAGGGACCGTCTGTTGCAGAAGACGGTACAAGGTACCGGGGAACAACGCTTGTTGAATTGCGGTCATCGGATTTGGATGCAGCGGAAACGCAACTCAACGGGGAACGGCAGGAAGTGCTTGAGAAAATATTGTCGTTGACCCGAATGATGCAGGACCAAGACCGGCGGATGACAGATTACGATAAGGCGGATTTGGCAGGGCAGATGGAACAAGCCAAGATACAACTGGCAACGGTGCAGCAAAAATTAGCGATTTTTGAGACGCAGCAGAAGCCTGATTTACACATTACGTCGCCGATGGACGGCGTAGTCGTGTCTTGGGATATTAGGCAGCGTTTGACAGAAAAACGTCCGATAAGCCGGATGCAGTATGTGATGGAAATTGCCGATTTAACCGGCGATTGGCAACTGGAATTAGCAATGCCGGAAAAAAAGATGGGCTACATCGGCGATTCCAAAAAAGTCGAATTTGTTTTAGCGACAGACCCGTCAAAAAAATATGCCGGTACGATTATTGAGGTACACGACCGGGCAGAAGTCCGAACGGATTTGGGCAACGCCGGCAATAACACGAGCGGCTTAAACACGGTACTGATAAAAGTGTCGCTTGACCAGAAGGAATTGCTGCCGGAGATATTGCGTCCCGGTGCGGAGTGCAGCGCACGAATTGACTGCGGCAGGCGTTCGTTGGGATTTGTGCTGTTTTACGAAGCCATTGCGTTTGTACAAAAAAATGTTCTATTCCGGTGGTTTTGACATCGATGAGGTGCAAGGAGATGAATACGATAACATTCGCCTCTTTAATGCCAATCCGTTTGCGGCGAAATTTTGGTTCGCCGGTATGCTGGAGTACCGTTTTTCAGACGGAGGGAGTGCCGATACGTTGTTACAAAAAATACGTCAGCACCGGATTTGTCAGATAGTTGGTCCCAAAGGTTCAGGCAAGTCAACGCTGATTCAAACGCTGCGGCATCACGGCGGCGATTCAATTTGTTTTCTTGACGGTTTTGAGCAACTGCCGCTTTACCGGCGTTTTGGTTGCCGTTTAGGCTGGATTCGGTGTGTGTTATGTGTTCATCGTCCGCTTTGGGGAATTCCGGTACTGTACCGCACGGTGCCGGATTTTACGGTGTTTCGGCAGTTAGTATCGGAACTTTATCCGCAAAGCCGTTTCGGTGCAGAAACACTACAACAAGTTTTCGCCGCTGCCGACGGCAACTTCCGTACGGCATTTTTTGAGTTGTACGAACAGATATTGCAGCAGCCTTCTTTCTGAAGTATAATCAAGCAAACCTAAAATTATTCCAGATAGATTTATGCCGAATATCGCCTTTATCGTTGCCGGTATCATTGCCGCTGCCTTTCTCGTTGTCGGAATGTTGTTCTTTTTCTATGGACAACTCTGGCTTCAAGCCTATTCCTCCGGTGCAAAGATTCGGATGCTGCACCTCGTCTCTATGAGTCTGCTGCGTATCAAATCCAGGGTCATCGTTCAGGCACAGATTATGGCAAGACAAGCCGGTCTGCCGATTACCGGTTCCAAAGGGATAACGACCCGGCGGCTTGTTGCGCATTGCCTTGCCGGAGGAAATGTAACTAACGTCATCCGTGCCTTGATTGCCGCTCATCGGGCAAAACTCAACCTGAACTTTGACCAAGCCGCCGCTATTGACCTCGCCGGACGCGACGTTTTAGACGCAGTGAGAACAAGCGTCAATCCCAAAGTCATTGTTTGTCCCGACCCGCGAAAATCCGGCAAACCTAAATTGAGTGCCATCGCCAAAAACGGAGTCGAACTTTGTGTCCGCGCCCAGGTTACCGTTCGTACCAATCTGGAACGGCTCATCGGCGGCGCAACCGAAGAAACAATTATCGCCCGCATCGGCGAAGGTATTATTACCGCCATCGGCAGTGCGGACACGCATTTTGAAGTGATGGAGAACCCTGATAGTATTTCCGAAGCCGTCGTTGCCCGCGGCTTGGATTCGCAAACCGCTTTTCAAATCGTGTCTATCGACATTGCCGACATTGATGTCGGTCAGAATATCGGAGCAAGACTGCAAGCCGACCAAGCCGAAGCCGACACACGTGTTGCACGGGCAAAAGCCGAAGAACGCCGTTCGCAGGCGTTGGCACACGAGCAGGAAATGAAAGCCCGTGTTGCGGAAAACCGGGCGCGGGTCATCGAAGCCGAAGCACTCGTACCGCATAGTTTAGCCGAAGCCTTCCGGCGGGGGATGAGTTGCTAAAATAAATCTCAATTTAATAAAATTACGATGCCCTTTCTGCAAATCCGTGATTCCAGTGTTGTTGACCGGCAGACGTTTGAGTTGACCCAAAATTCAACACGGATTGGACGTTCTTCGGCGTGCGGTGTCTGTTTAGACCACCACGGTATCAGCCGCGACCACGCTGTCGTAACTTGCGATAAGGGGGCGCATTGTATTTCTGACCTGAACAGCCGAAACGGTACATTCGTCAACGGCAGGCAAATACACGAACCGACCCGGCTGCGTAACGGCGACCTTGTCCGTTTATGCGATATCGAACTTGTCTATGTTGATGATGCGGAAGCCTCCCTGTCAGGGAGCAGCATTATCAGCAAAAGTTCCTCCTCTCTCAATCGGGTCATCGTTTCCGATGCCGAACAAATCAGCGAAGGCTATACCGTTAAAAAACAGATTGAATTGTCGCAGAAAAAGCCGGTATTAACTTCGGCGAATGCGTCCGTCAAACTGCAAGCGATGATTGACATCGGACGCAACATCGGGGCATCTGTGGACCAAGTTGTGCAGCAACTTGTCGAAAATCTTCTCAAAATTTTTCTTCAAGCCGATTGTGCGTTTATTCTTCTTGCGCAGGAACATACGCAGCGGCTTGAATTAAAAGGCTTTCAGCACCGCGACCCGAATAATTTTGATTCGTTCCGCATCAGCCGTTCGATATTGGAAAAAGTCGCCGCATCGAAGGCCGCCGTGTTGTCCGACGATGTTTCTAACGACAGCCGCTTTGACCCCAGCGAAAGTATTGTTAGTTACAACATTTATTCGATTATGGCAGCACCGATTATGGATTATGACCAGTCGGAAGTTCTCGGCGTGATTCAAGTCGATGCCCGGTCGCGGGGACAAAAGTTTACGTACGAAGACCTTGATTTGCTCGTTGCGCTGGCCTATCAGGTGGCGGTCACGTACCAAAATGCGAAGTTACACGAAGTTGCTGTCGCCGAAAGGATTATGGAACGGGAAATGAACATCGCCAATACCGTTCAGCGGGGTTTGCTGCCGCAGCATAGTCCGGTCATCGAAAATTACGGTTTCTTCGATTTTTACAGACCGGCAAAATATCTCGGCGGCGATTATTACGATTATATTCAACTGGCAGATGGACGGTTGGTGTTTGCCTTGGGCGATGTTTCCGGCAAGGGTGTGGCGGCTTCGCTGCTGATGGCAAAACTGTCGGCAGAAGTCCGCGGCGGTTTGATTATCGAGCCGAATTTTGAAGAGGCGATGAAACGTTTGAACCGGACGTTTTGCGACCCGCGTTGGGATAACCGGTTCATCACGTTTTTCTTTGGAGTGCTTAATCCGGCAACGAATGAAATTGTCTTTCATAATGCCGGTCACGTTCCGCCGATACTGTTTTCGCCGGACGGAACGGTTGCAATGCTTGGCGACGATATTATTGGTTTGCCGTTAGGGGTAATGGACGACACGGTATATCCTGAATACCGTTTGATGCTGCAGCCGGAGCAAAAACTAATCGTTATCAGTGACGGTATTACGGATGCGATGGATGCGAAGGGCTTATATTTTACGATGGACGGTGTTGTTAATTTCTTAAAGGAGTGCCGTATTCGTGAAGTCGAAGAGTTCGGCAAACATTTTATGAGTGCCGTTCATACTTTCGCCGGACGCACGGCGCAATCCGATGACCAAAGTATGATAGTCGTTGGACGCAATACGTAAGCGTTGTGTTGATTTTTCATTGGCAGAATCCTCGGCTTGGACTATAATAAACGGATACTTCAAGAGACGAACGATTCGATTATGGCAAAGCGTTCTGTGCGGTTTTTTAACACGACGGGTCCCTGCAATCCCGACGACCATTATATGCTTCCGCCGGAAGAACGGCTGCAAGGAGCGCAGTTGCACCGGTACATCAAAGATAATCTCTATTGGATGCTCCACGCCCCGAGACAGACCGGCAAGACAACGTTTCTGCAAAGTTGGATGCGGGAAATCAATGCCGGCAGCGAAAGTGTTGCCTGCTATGTCAGTTT
>JAITQJ010000244.1 GCA_031288955.1 Planctomycetaceae bacterium
GCTTCGTTTCGTCTATCCTTGTTTTGTTTTTCGGCATTTTTTTTCTGCTGCCCTGTGTTGCAGTATCGCTTTACTACGGACTTTTTGTTGCGCTGCGTCTGTGCGGATTCAAATCGCAATATAACGGCGGCTTATCAAGCCCCAAAAAACGTTTTGCGATTGTCATCCCTGCACATAACGAAGCCGAAATTATCGAAACAACGCTTGCCAGCGTTCAGGGAATCGACTTTCCAAAAGAACAATTTACCATCTTCGTTGTTGCCGATAATTGCAGCGATGCAACTGCTGAAATAGCGAGAAAGCAAGGCTGTGAAGTCCTCGAACGTTTTGATACCGAACGGTCTGGAAAAGGCTGCGCTCTTGCTTGGGCTTTCGGACAAATTCTGCCCCAAGATTACGATGCCGTTGCCGTCCTTGATGCCGATTGTACTATTTCCCCCGATGCGTTAAACGTTTACGAATCGCTGCTCCAACAAGGAAAACGGGTTTTACAGTCGCATTATTTTGTCGGTAATCCCGATGAAAACGTCATCAGTTTTGCCGCCGCTGTCGGAAATGCTCTTGAATATGAACTTTTTTATGCTCCAAAATCCGTCTGCGGTCTTGCGGTAATGCTTGTGGGAACGGGAATGGTTTTTGACAAATCTGTGCTGCTCGAAAATCTTTGGACGGCATCTTCGTTAACAGAAGATGCCGAATATGCCGTACAACTTGCCGAAAACGATGTTCGGGTTACTTTTGTTTCAAACATCAAGGTAACGCAAAATGCTTCGGCACGTCAATCGCAACTGCGTGTCCAGCGGGCGCGTTGGGCGAAAGGTACTTCGGATTTAGCGTATAAACAGGGTACGAAACTGGTGATAAATGGTTTGTGCAAGGCAAAATTATATCTTGCCGATTTAGGTTTTACGCTCTTTGTTGTCAGCCGGGCTTTCATTTTTTGCGGAGTTATATTGACTGCTGTTCTGTCCGTACCGCTCGCGTTTTTAGCAACACCGGTATTGTGTATTCCGCTCCTTTGTACGGCTTGGGCTTGTGTGGTTTTGAATGTGCTGTACGTAATGACGGCATTTTATTTTGTCGGCATTACTAGACACCGTCTCGTAATGCTGTGTCAATCGCCGCTGATTTTGTGCCAAATGGCTTGGCTGTCGTTCAAGAGTTTTTTTTCTAAACAACACGGCTGGTCAAAAACGCCGCGGTCGTAAAACGGTTCGTTCCGCCTGCCGTCCGTTATAATCCGAATATGGGGAAAAATCTTTATCCCCTCGCTTTTCGTTTTCCGAAAGATATAATGATACCGTGTTTTCTACGGCGGGGGTTTTATGCGCACTATCGTTACTTTATTCGTCATCGTCCTGACGTTAATCGTCGGCTGTCAAAAAAAATCAGGCGAAGCCGTCTTTATCGGCGGAAGCGAACCGGCGGCAGCCGAACAGCCGGAAAAAAAGAGTACCGTTGTGCCGGAACAACCCAGTCCCGCCGCAGCAGCCGCTGACGCAGCCGCTGAACCCGGTCACTCCACCGCCGCGCCGCTTCCGGCTCCAACGCCGCCGGAAAAAACGCCCGAAGAGGCTCTTGCTGAATTGAAACAAAAAACCGAGGAAGCCGAAAAAGAGGCACAACGCAAAAAAGACGAACTAGTCCGGCAGGAAAGATTACGCAAACAAGCCGAGGACGAAGCAAAAGTAAAAGCCGAAACGCAGGCAAAAGCCGAGGAAATCCGCAAAAAAGCGGAAGAATCTAAAAAAGGTTTCAACAATGCCTCGCCGGTGAGTGATGCTGCACCGCTGCAAACTTCTCCCGTCAATACCAAGCCGCCCGTCAAGACAGAATCACCGGTAAAACAAAATCTATCGCTGACGAGACTCTACAGCCGCTTGGCACTCTTCGGCATATTATTGTTACAAAATACCGAAAATGTCCCTGCGGCAACTCCGGCACCGGCTTCAAGAGCGGCGGAGCCGGAAAAAACGGCACTACCTACCGCTCCCGTTAATAACACCAGTAACATTGACAAGAAGCCGGCAGAAAAAGTACGGTTTAATTTTCGTTACACTCCTTGGAAAGAGGCGATTGAATGGTTCGCCGACCAAGCCGCCGTATCACTCCAAGCCGACAGCCTGCCGTCAGGGACACTCAATCTGACCGATAATCAGTATTACACACCCGCTGAAGCATTGGACGTTCTCAACTCGTATTTGCTTTTCAAGGAATACACGATTATCCGCAAAGGTAAATCGCTGTTCATCATCTATTTACCGGACGGCATTCCGCCGAATCTCCTCGAACCGATAACAGCGGACGAATTGGATAACCGCGGCAAATACGAAATTTGCCGCTGCGTCTTTAAGTTAAATCGAACGGTACCGGACATCATTCAAGCGGAAGTCGAAAAATTGCTCGGTCCGCAAGGTTCGCTGACGGCGATGCCGAAGTCGCAGCAAATTGTTGTTACAGAAACCGCCGGTACGCTGCGGACTATCCGGGACATTATCAAACGCATTGACGACCCGGAAGCGTTGGCATCGGGGACGCTGCAAACGATTGAACCGAAAAATCTGTCTGCTGATGAAGCCCTCGGCATTATGCGCAAACTGCTGGCGATTGACGAAAACGATGCGTCGCTGCGGACTGCCGTTGATGCCAGCGGTAAAATTATCTGGATGACCGGCAGAGGCGATATGATTGAACGCGCCAAGGAAATTATCAAATCGCTTGACGATTCCTTTGCGAAAGATAAACCGCAGGACGGACAGCCGCAGTTCCACGTTTTCGAGACGGGTTCGGCAGACCCCGCAACGGTGTTAGCGGTGCTGCAAACGCTCCTTGCCGGTACGCCGGATGTACGGATGTCGCTTGATGCAAAGACCGGCGGAATTGCTGTTCTCGGCAGACCGGCAAATCTTGCAACCGTTCGTGAAGCGATTAAACAGATGCAACTCAACACGCCGCAAATTGATGTGATACCGCTGAAACGCATCAGTCCGCTTTCGGCAGTGGAGTCGATAAAAAAATTCTTTGCAACCGCTTCACCGGCGGCAGCGGACTCAACAGCAAAAACACCGATAATGCCGGTTAATGTGTCCGCGCCGATTGTCGAAGCCGATACCGCTGCACAGCAAATTATCGTCCGCGGCACGTTAACACAAATCCAGCAAATCCGTGTTCTGCTCAATAAATTGGGCGAAGACGGAATTGCCGGGGTCAAAGCCGACACCTCAACGGTACGGACGATTTCGATTCCGTCGGCTGCAACGCCGTACATCTTGGAACAGTTGCAAAACGTTCTGCCGAAAATCAATCCGAACATCAAAATCGTAACACCGCAAACGACAACGCCGGAAAATAAAAACAACAATGACGGCACGGAAGAGCGAATTAACAAATTGATTGACGCAACGTTTGAAAAGGAGTTGACGGCAGCACCGCAGCGCAGCGTTACATATATTCCGTGCCAGTATCCGTCTCAAACAGCCGGGACACCGCAGCCGGTTATTGTAACAATTACTCCGGCGGGCTTGATGATTTCGTCCGATGACACGGCGGCATTAAATCAGGTTGAGGGTTTGCTTCGTATGCTTTCAGATGAAACAATGCTCGGTAAAACCGAAATGAAAGTACATTATTTGAAAAACTCGACAGCGGAAGTCGTTTCGGCAACGCTGCGTTCGCTTCTCGATGCCGGCTCCGCCGAAGCCCGCGGAGTTAGCGGTGCCGGCGGCGGGATTTCCGACGAACAGCGGGCGGCGGTACTCGGTTATGTTGCGCAGGGCAACACGATTGAAAAGACGGGGCAGGTTTCGCTCGCTGCTGATGCCCGACTCAATGCGCTGTTGATTCAGGCAAATCCGGTTGACCATAAAACAATAGAGCGGCTCTTGCCGATACTAGACCAACCGTCGCGGGACGACATACTAAACCGGGCTCGTCCCCGATTGATACCGCTAAAAAATATCCGTGCCGAAGAGGCGTTGACAACGGTTGAAACGGTGTTTTCCGGTCGGATGCAGGGCGGTACATCGGGGCAAAATGCGCAGGGCAACGCGGCAGGCGGGCGCGGACGCAATGCCGGAGGAAACAATAATAATCAGCAGCAGGTACCGATGCCCGGTATGCCGCCGGGGATGCAAGGAATGCCCGGTATGCCGCCGGGCGGTCCCGGAATGATAATGCAGCAGATAGCGCGGCTTGGCAATCAGGGCGGAAGTCCGGCAGCACCGAAAGAAGCGGAAGAAAAGATGACGCTAGGGACAGACAGCCGGTCGAATTCGCTGATTGTATCGGCACCGGAATCGCTGTTTTTAGAGGTCAAAGCGTTTGTTGAGGAACTTGATGCGGTTGCGGCGCAGCAGGAAACGGTTGTTGAAACGGTATCGTTGAAAAACATCAATTCGAGTGTTGCACAACAGGCGATAGCGAACACGTTGGGGTCGTCGGTAACATTTACGACAAACAAGGCGGCGCAGCAACAACCGGCGGCGGCAACGGGTTCGCCGTTCGGTTCGCCGTTCGGCGGCGGATTCGGCAATTCGGGCAGTCCGTTTGGGACGACGAATCGGGGCGGATTCGGCGGAGGACTTGGCAACGGCGGTTTTGGAGGACAGGGCGGCGGCACACCAGCCAATGCCAATCCGTTTTTGAATATGATGCGCGGCGGAATGGGGAACGGCGGTCTTGGAGGAGGGTTCGGCGGAGGAGGCATTGGCGGCGGAATGATGCCAATGACACCGGGAAGTAATGCCCCCGGCGGACCTCAACGCGGAGGATTCGGCGGAATGCCGCGATAATCGGATAATCGCAATCTTGCGGTTAAGACGTTACAGAACTGACGTTACAGATACGGTACCGGCTCGTTATGCAGGACGGCAAGGGCGTTTTCGGCTGCCCGCTGTTCTGCTGCCTTTTTCGTAACACCCCAAGCCGGCGGAAATACGGTCTCGCCGATATGAACTTCGATGTTAAACGCTTTCTGATGTTCCGGTCCGCCGATTGTTAACAGTTTATATTCAGGACGCTGATGTAAATGCTTTTGTACAAAATTCTGCAAAAGCGATTTGAAATTATACGCATCGTGGTCCTGTATCATAAAATCAATATCTTCCTTGAATGCCGTCAGAATGAATTCCTTCGCCTTGCAATAACCGCCGTCCAAATACAGCGCAGCAATAAAGGCTTCAAGAAGATTCGCAAAAACGGAATCGGGAATACGGTTTTTTTTCCCCAAGCCCCGTCCAAGAATCAGAAACTTGTCCAAACCGATTTTTTTGCTGATGTTGCCGCACGTTACCCGGCTGACTACTGCCGATTTTATTTTTGTCATATCGCCTTCAAGCATTTCAGGAAAACGCGTGAAAAGATGCTCGCAAACGGTATAAGACAACACGGCATCGCCGAGAAACTCCATCCGCTCATTGGATTGCTGCGGCGTATCGGCAGCGGACGAATGAGTCAACGCCGTCCGAAGAAAATCGGCGTTATGAAATGTAATACCAATCTGCTGCTGGCAACTGTCGAGGAAAGTCTTGATGTCCACGCTGCACTGAAACTAGGGTTTTATGACGAAGCCGTAGCGGAAAAACTCGGTCAACATTATCAGGACACCGGCGAACAATGCCATCGAAGACACGCCGAGCATTACCTTAAAAACGTCGAGTTCGTCCTTGTTCCGGTAAAACATTACCGGAACGGCAACGGCACACAGACCGATAATATCGAATATGCCGATAAAACAGAGCGTTTGCAAAATACCACTGCCGCGAAAAAAAGCGAACACATTTTGCAGCAGCAAAACAGCAATGACGCAGCCGGCAAATGTCAGGCATAAATTGCTGTGCAAGTCCCGCGGCGTTTTCTCCTTCGGCGTTTTTTCTTTCTTTGCTGGTTTCGGCTTCTTTGCCAATTCCGGCTCGGTGTCCGACGCAACTTCTGCCGGTATGACAGATTCTTCCGGTTGTACTATTTCGTCATCTGTGTTCAGAAACGGATTATCAGCACTGACGCTATCCGGGAAACCGTCTGTGTCCGCAGGCAAAGGCATATCCGCTGCCGGTGCGTCATCAGAAGCCGCAAATTCGTCAAAGTTAAAATCGAAATTACTGGTATTATTTTCGTTATCAGCGGACACGGTAAATCCTCTCCAGAGATTCGGACACGTTACCTCGTATCTTTTATCGGCATCTTACTGCCTCTTATTTTACCCTTTTTTGCTGCAACGTGTTTCATTTCTCAATGTGCGGATTTACACGTCCGCCCAACGCTGCAATAAAGAACGGAATGTTTGAAAACTCGGCGATTTGTTTTTTTCGACATCAACATATTGAGCAATGTTCTCCGCCCAGCGGCACTTTTCTCTGCCGATGAGCGGATAACCCAGCGCAGTCAACGCTTCCGCTCCGCCGTGAAAAACCGCATCCGCAAGGAATTCCCAAGTACCGCAAACCGAATCCTGCCGATAACTCTGTAAAACGAATTCTTTCGACAGCGGATACGCCCGCCGCACCGCATCCAAATCGCCGAAAAGCCACGCCTCGCCTTCTTCAACGGCAACCGTAATGCCGCCGTCCAATGCCGGTGTTGGCAGATGAAACAACGTTTCCAATTCCGACTGAAAACGTTTTTGATTCCGGCAATCTAAATCGACCACAATAACAATGACCATATTTTTATACGGCTGTGTTTTGGAATAAGCACGCAACTGCATCGAAAGCGTTTGAAAAAGAATCTTATCCCAAGGCAGCGTCCGCGCAAGTTGCCTGTCCATCTGCGCCATCATCCGATGTTTTAATTCCTGTATGTTGATGATGCGGTACTGATTTGGTTTCCCTTTCGGTCCGATAATCTTCGGCACGATTTGTTCAAGCATCATCTTGCCCGACGCATCTTCAACGAGAATTTCAAAGTGCATAAAGTTTCCCCGTTTTGCCCGTAACGTCAGCATCAGCGGCATCGCAGTACGAACAGTTCACTATGTCTCCGGTTATTTCTACATCAAAGTAATCTATCGTACATAGTTGGGATAATCAAGGGTACCGCAAAAAAGACCCATTAGCCAAGGAGACCTCGTGAAGAAAGAATGCATTATTCTGCTGCGCATTATATCATTTTGCTGCATTAAAAAAGTACAGCAATGGTTATTCGAGGGGATATTCGGCGTTTTTGAGGACATTCAAGGGCATTTTCGCCCCGAAAATTAAAATTTATGGAAAATTATTTCTTTGGCACGCCCTTCGCATATTAGTACCTATGTGATGAATAACCATCACACTAACAAACATTAAACAAGGAGAATTACAATGAAAACGACAATCACGAAAATCTTTAACAACGTTAAAGTAGGTAAATTAGGGGGGGGGGGCTATCTGTAGCGATTGCGCTGACCGCCGTCTTTTCCCTTGCAGACATTGCAAATGCCGACGCAGTCTATTTAGGTACTGGCTCCGAAAATGCCGCTAAATGGGGTTCTGCTTGGTCGGGTGCTCTTCTAAAGTCTTACACAGCCGGTGAAAACGGCACATTTGAGAACCCAGGAACCGGAGCCTGGAAGGTGCGTCACGATGCATTGACTGGCTATTTGACTGAACTTGGTAACCAAGAGATGTCAACCGAAGGAACCAGTGTTAACAGTGCGAGCGACAATACAACGGACAAAGCCAAACTTGAAGCGGCTCGCCGCGGAGTGCTTTCAACGAAATCGCACGAAGTTAAGTATTTCAAGGCAAAGGAAGGCGGAAATGGAACCGTTGATAAGAATAGCATCTACGGCAGACAAGCCGATAG
>JAITQJ010000264.1 GCA_031288955.1 Planctomycetaceae bacterium
CCTGACCGTGTGGCACGTTACACTCCTTCGTTACCCGATAGGATAGTGTACGGCAGCGGAATTGTCAAGAAGAACACGTATAAAGTGCAAAGTTATTATTTTGCGTTGAACAAAAATGCCTTACACCGGCTTTGCATCCCGCCCGTTCCTCGTCTTGCCGAACGGGAAAGCATAAGGTAGAATGGGGCGGTATATTCATTTTATTTTCCTATGAACAACAAGGGACGCAACAAACAATCTTGGATGTATTCTTTGCATACGAAGATGTTTTTTACACTTTTTTTATGCTTGAACATCCCGTTCCTCGGTGTATGGATTACTGTCAAACAAGTCAGCGAAAAAGGTTACTATGAGCAAAAAAAGATATTTCTGAAATCACTTGCCCTTGTTCTTGATGCGCATCTCGATGAAGGCGGATACGATAAAATACTGGAAGCGGCAGGAACGCAGTCTGCTTCCCGCGAAGAAAAAATTATTATTCTTAACAAGGCACTTGCCGCCAGTACAGACCTCGTTGCAGAGGCAGCCGCAGGAATCGGTGCAGGCTTTTATTCCAAAGACCTTGATGCCATTATTACCTACGGTCCCGCCAAGGAATTCGGCGAAAAAGTCGGCGTTTCCATTGCCCCGGAGCATCAGGGAAGACTCGTTATGGCAGACGGAATTGAGCGTCTTGCACAAGGATCGATGGTGCGGGGCAACATACTCAATATGATGCATCCGGTAAAGAGAAAAGGAAAAATTATCGGTTACATCTGGGTCAATGAAGCAACGACGGACATTGAGAAAGGGTTGCGGAAAGTATCACGAAGCATAATGATTTTTGTCGGGATTTTTTATGTTTTGATGACCGTTTGCGTGGGGCTGATTTTCCGAAGAACCATTGTGGTAGAACGAAAGGCTCTCACGGCAGCGGAATCGGCAAATTCGGCACAGAAAAATTTTCTCGCCCAAATGAGCCACGAAATCCGAACGCCGCTCAACGGGATTATCGGTGTTTCAGATTTATTGCAGCGGACGGAAGTTTCGGATAAACAAAAAGAATACACCGACCTGCTGCGCACATCGGCAAATCATCTGTTGACGCTGATAAATGACATTCTCGATTTTTCCAAAATCGAAGCCGGCAAACTGGAACTCGAACACATTAAATTTGATTTAATCAAAACGGTTGAGACCGTCCGGCAGATTCTCCTTTCTAAAACGATGGAGAAAAATCTTGAATTGGAGTGTATTTGTGCCGAAACGCTGCCGCGTATTGTTTTCGGCGACCCCGTACGGATTCGGCAAATCCTTGTCAATCTGCTCAACAATGCTATCAAGTTCACCGAACAGGGGAGTATTCGTTTGACGGTGTCCGTCGAGGCATCTCCTGCGGAATTGCCGGAAGACGTTATGCTGCTTCATTTTGCCGTGAAGGATACCGGTATCGGCATTGCGCCCGACCGCATTGACCGGCTGTTCTCCGAGTTTGTTCAAGTTGATGCGTCGCAAACACGGAAATTCGGCGGTACCGGTTTGGGGTTGGCGATTTCCAAACAACTGGTACAACTGATGGGCGGTACAATCGGTGTGGACAGTGTTGAGCATCAAGGTTCGACGTTTTATTTTACGATTCCGTTCCAGATTGCGGCAGAAACCGATTTCGAGACAGATGAGAGTCTTATTTCTTCGCTCTTGGCGGCGGGAACGGACACACAAGCATTGGACGGCGAGATTCTCCTTGCAGAAGACAATCTGGTGAATCAAATTGTGTTCAGCGAAGTGTTATCGCTGGCGGGATTCAAGTTCGATGTGGTGGCTAACGGGAAACAGGCGTTAGATGCTTTCTTGAAAAAAGACTATGCGTTGATTTTGATGGACTGCCAAATGCCGGAGATGGACGGTTATGAAGCATCGCGGCAGATTCGTCAGACGGAGCAGCACTTAAGCCGGGTGATGCCGGACGGCAGTGTGCCGCGTCCGATTCCGATAATTGCTTTGACGGCAAATGCCGCAAAAGAGGACGAAAACTTGTGTCTGGCTGCGGGAATGAACGATTACTGTATCAAACCGGTAACTCCTGCCCGATTGATTCAAATGATACGCAAATGGCTGAAAAAAGACGAAGAAAAGAGCGGATAAGTGCTGTTTAGGATTGACAGGGAAGTGCCGTGGAGTACAATGAGACGGTATATTTTCTAAAAATGCGTAGGCAAAGTTATTGGTCAGGTTGTTCTTTCACGTTCGCATCCGTCGGTTAGCGGTTTCCGATAGCGGATAACCGTCCCGATGAACGAAGATGATTTACGGCAGAATCTAGGTTAATCTGTCGAAAAGTCTCTACTTGTTCCACAACCTATACTATCAATTCTCCGTTAAGGACAGCACAGACGAGTTTTTTCCGCAAGTATCATCACTTGCAATTATTTGTGACTTTACCGTGTGCAGTTTTTCGGCGAAACATTATCGTACGTTCACTGTTCTGCCTTCGCTAAATCCCTTGATGCAATTTTGATAATAAACGTTTCCAACATTTGCCGCGGGTCAATGCGGCTGCCGCCCTTCAAGTCAAGATCAAGTTTTATCAGCCAATGAAGCATACGCCGTCCCCGATGCCTGCCTAAATACTTCAACTGCGATTCCGCTTTGTTAAGCAAATAACTTTTGAAGCCCGCCTTTTCCAATGCCGAACGGATTGACACCGGCGACCCCTGCTGCTCCGCATCAAGAATATATTGCGTTGCCGATGCCAATTTTCGCAACGTTGGAGCAATCGCCGTATAAACCGAAACCGCATTTTCACCGGCAAGAATCAAGGCATCCAGCAGTCTGACGGCTTCCGACGGCTGCGACTTTAATGCAAATTCCAGCATATCAAATACCGTCCGCGTCCGCCAGGAACCGACTAGCGTTTCGACTTCTTGGACAGTAATACCCCGTTTCGCATCTGCCGTCACCGATAGTTTCGCCAACTCCTGGTCAAGCAAGGCGTGTTCCGATCCAACTCGCTGCAATAGTAAATCGGCAGCATCCGCTTCGCAGCGGATATTGTAGCGGTGCTGCGACCAACTACAAATCCAAGGCGGTATTTCTTTTTCCGCAAGTCCGGCACAATCAACGAGCAAACCGGAAGAATTCAGTATCTTGTAAAGTGGTGAATTGCTAACAAAATTCTCCAGTTGCAGTACCAATACGGCATATTTCCCAGCATCTTTTTGTGCGGCGGCTTCGGCATATGTTTCAAGTTTCGCCCGATTACCGGCTGCATATTTGTCCGCATTATCAATCAACACAAATTTTCGTCCGCCGAACATCGCCGCCGTCAACAATTCCTGCAAGGGGTCTCTTGGGCGATTCTTGTTTTCACCGGCTTTGTCGTCATTTTTTTTCAAGGCACCATCGAATCGCATCAGCGAAAATTCGGCATCGTCATCAGACAAAACCTGTTCGCACAGACACCGAATCACGTTGGATTTGAAGAACGTATCTTTACCGAATACAGCACACACCCCTCTCGCCGGATATTTAGCGGGATGCCGAAGGAATTCGAGTGCTTTGACGGGCGGCATTGCGTTTTCAGTGTATCACTAGCGAACAACATTGACGCGCCGTCCATTGCGGTCGAACTGTACTTTACCGTCGGTCAGGGCGAAAATCGTGTAATCGCTTCCGAGTCCAACCCCCTTTCCGGCGTGAAATTTTGTTCCGACCTGCCGAACGATGATATTACCGGCACGCACTTCTTGTCCGCCGAAAACCTTAACACCCCGCCGTTGTCCGTTGGAATCACGTCCGTTACGGCTGGAACCTTGTCCTTTTTTATGTGCCATTGGTGGTACTTTGCGTTGATTAAAACTTCACCCTCATTCTAGCAGAAAACGAGCATTTGTCAAGGCAGTAAAAACGCGGTGTACCCCAGCCGTCTGTGCGTGCGGAAAACGGAAGGCAGCACAAACGGAACACCCTTGATTATCGGCAACAATAACCGATAATTGAGGCTCTTCATTCAGATAAAATATGCTCAAGTTCAATCCGGTTTTTGCCGCCGTTATTGCCGTTTCACTGTTGCGTGCCGTGTTTTGTGCTGCCGATGAAAACGATACCGCCGCTGCCGTTCAGGCGGCTTTCGGCGTGATTCAAAAAGACAGCAGCGGCAAAATTATCGGCGTTGACCTTGCGGCAGAACGGACTTCGGCAGACGATTCCGTTTTCAAAAAAACACTGCAACTGCCGAATCTCAAAAGTCTGCGCGTTGCTGGCGGAACAATTACCGCCGAAACTTTTGTCCTGCTCAAAACACAAACCGAATTAACCGATTTGTATCTCAAAGATTTAACAATCAGCGATGCCGACTTAACCGCCGCACTAACACCGCTGAAGCAATTAAAACGTTTGACGCTCCGCCGTTTGCCGAACGTAACAGCGGTACCAAAACTGCCGGCACTGCGTCAATTATCGTTACTGGAAATGTCGTGTACGGAAAAAACGCAGGCTTCGCTGCTCGAAAATAAAACGCTTACCGCCCTTGATTTGCGGGGCTGTAACGGTATCACCGCAGAGCAGTATCTGTCGCTGAAAACATTCGACAAACTGGTTGACGTGAAAATCGGCGGCTTTGCCGTCAACGATGAAACGTTAAAAATAATAACGCCGCTGCCGAATTTGACCGGCTTGACACTGGACGATACGGTTATCACAGCGGAAGGTTTGGCAGCATATATTGCCGATTCACCGTCGGCAAAAACGCTGCAAACGTTCGTCATCAACAAAGGCTCGCTGCTTGATGATGATTTGCTGCCTGTGAAATCGTTACAAAAACTAACCCGGTTGACGCTGTCGGATATGATGATAACGGGCAGTATCTTATTGAAGTTAGCGGAAGACGAACCGCAGCGTCCGAAACTGAAAATACTTTCGTTAAAGAAGACTTTATTCACCGAAGACGACGCTGCCGGTTTGAAACGGTACAGCGAGTTGCAGTCGCTGGATTTGTCGTACTCGAACATTACACCGCCGATTGCGTCAATTATTGTAACATTGCCGAACCTGAAAACACTGACACTAACCGGCTGTCAGTTGGACGGGGAAACATTGAAGATTTTGAAAACAAATTCCCGTATTGCCGTGAAATAACACGTACGCCGGTTAATGACTCAACGTGAACGACACGTTTCGGTGCCTTCCTCTTTTATCCCGTACCGTCAAATATCAAGCATTTTCGGCAACACCGCACATTTAACCGTTCACGACATAACTCTCCCGCCGGCTTTGAATTTCCTGTGCGCTGTGTTCTATCATTTGTCGGCGGACGTTTTCCAACTGCGTTTGAATCGACGCATCATATACCCTGTCGCCGACGCGGACAACGAGACCGCCGATAACCGCGGGGTCGATAAGCGTCTTGATAACCGGTTCGCCGCCGAGAACGTTCCGCAATTTTTCCGTCAGCGACTGGTACAAACCTTCGTCGAGTTCTGCCGCTGCCGTAATCACGACCGGTATCCGTCTGCAATGCTTGTCGTAGATTGCCTGTACCTGCAAATAGACGGCAAAAATAATATCAAGGCGGTTTCGCTGCGCAACGATTCGCAGAAAATTCCAAAACAACGGTGTCGCCTGACCGGCAATCGTCTTTTCGAGAAGTGCCGTCTTTTCTTCGGTCGAAATCATTGCAGAAGCAAGAACGTCAGCGAATTTTTTTTGCGACTTCAAGAGACCGATGAACGAAGCGAATTCGTTGACGGCTTCTTCCGGCAACTGTCCTTCGCTGATTACGGCACCGTAATAGGCTTTGGCATAAA
>JAITQJ010000298.1 GCA_031288955.1 Planctomycetaceae bacterium
TGCGAAGGATTTGACGGGCAGTGCAGAGCGGAAATACAATTTTTCGTTGGGCGAGCCGGCGGTGATTTCGCTTTCGCCGGCAACATCTGTACCGGCAAGTTGTCAATTAGCAACGCCGGAGGGCAAATCGGTACGTTTAACGCCGGATGCGGCTCGGCGATTGATTAACATAGATTCGCAGGAAAATACGGACATTCTGATACCGGGTAATTACCGAATCCGCAGCGGAGGCAAAGCAGCGTTGGACATTGGTTTTAGTCTGAACATTCCGCCGGGACAAACGAATTTGAGTAAGGTTGATATAAAGGTGCTTGACGGACAGTTCGGAGTGAACAATTACCGGCTGGTTCGTACGCCGCAGGAAATCGAACGGAGTTTAGCACGCCGCCGGATTGGTTCGGAAATGTACGCTTTTTTAATGCTGATTCTCGCAGCCGTATTCGCCGCCGAATACATATTTGCCAATCGGTTTTACAAATAAATGGTAATCCTGCAACTTTTATCTGCCGCGAAAATCTGGTACAATCGGTATCCTGTATAACACTTTCACTAGAAAACTCCCAATGAAGCGGCATCTCTTTACTTTGTTTGCGTTCCTGCTCCTGTTCGGAAACGCATTTTCTGCGGATAATTTCGCTAAATCCTTTGCCCAGCCCGGCAAAGAGTATCAGCCCTGGGTCTATTGGTTCTGGAATAACAGTAACCTGACCAAAGAGGGTATCACCGGAGACCTCGAAGCAATGCACCGCACCGGCATCGGCGGCGTGCTGATAATGGAAGTCAATCAAGGCGCACCGCAGGGTCCCGTGGACTTTCTCGGCGATAAATGGCGTGAACTCTACACGTTTATGCTCAGCGAAGCCGCCCGGCTCGGCATCGAAGTCAATATGAATAACGATGCCGGCTGGAACGGAAGCGGCGGAAAATGGATGAAGCCCGAAGACAGTATGCAGGTTCTCACATTTTCGGCAGTGTATCTCGATAAGGCGGAAACAAACGTGAAGTTGCCCGAACCGCCGAAGAAAATGAATTATTACAAGGACATTGCCGTATTAGCGTTTCCGACACCGGACGGAGCGGAAGCACGGAAATCGTTCGTTCCGAATAATCACCGCCGCGACCCGAAAGTTACGCCGATTGTTGCACAAAAAGATATTACCGACCTGACAGGGAAAATGGCAGCGGACGGAACTCTCGATTGGAAAGTCCCGGAAGGAAAATGGACAATCCTTCGCATCGGACATACGACCAAAGGACAAAACGTTCATCCCGCTCCGACAAGCGGTGTCGGTCTGCAATGCGATGTTCTTTCGGTCAAAGCATCGGAAATCGCCTTTGAGGGGCAAATCGGTCGGCTCGTTGCCGAAAACAAAACAAACACCGGTCAAAAGAAAACGTTCGTTGCAACACATATCGACTCTTGGGAAGTCGGTTCGCAAAACTGGACTCCGCTGATGCGGGAAGAGTTCCAAAAATATGCCGGTTACGATATTTGGAAATTCCTGCCGGTTTTCAACGGTTACGTTGTCGATTCGCCGGAAGTGACCGACCGGTTCCTTTGGGATTTTCGCCGTGCGGTTGCCAAAATGTGTATGTACAATCATATTGAAACGTTTGTGAAATTATCGCACAAAAACGGTTTGCGGTTTTCAGCGGAGGCTTACGATAGCACGCCTTGCGATTTTCTCGAATACGCCGGTTTGACCGATGAACCGATGGGCGAATTTTGGGTTTCCAGTAATGCTTCGTGGGCAGCCCGCGAAGGAATGCGGCTTCGGGATTGTCGCGGAATGGCAAGTGCCGGACATGTGTACGGAAAGAACACCATCGGTGCGGAAGCATTCACGGCTGCCGATCAGGAACGTTGGCTGCGTCATCCCGGTAACATAAAAATTCTAGGCGACCAGATTTTTTCCGAAGGTATTAACCGTTTCGTTTTTCACCGCTATTCTTTTCAGCCGTGGAATAATGTTGCGCCGGGAATGATGATGGGACCTTGGGGACTACACTACGAACGGACAAATACCTGGTGGGAACAATCAAAAAATTATCACGACTATTTAACGCGCTGCCAATATATGCTTCGGCAGGGAAATTATGCTGCCGATATTGCATACATTCAGAACGAAGATTCGCCGCAAAGGTACAACGATAATTATTCCCGCAATGCTTATCAATGGGACCAGGTTGCGGCACACGCCGTCTATCAGATGACGGTTAAAGACGGAAAATTCACGATGCCCAGCGGGGCAATTTATTCCGTTCTCGTGCTGCCGGACAGCGACCGGATAACGCTCAAACTACTGAAAAAGATTGACGAACTGATTAAAGCGGGTGGAACGGTAGTGGGCTATAAGAAACCGGTAGGGACTTTCGGCTTGGACAATTATCCGAACGGCGATAAAGAAGTTGCTGCCCTTGCGGATAAGGTTTGGTCGTCTGTGATTGTCGGTAAAACGCCGGAAACCGTTCTCGGTGAAAAGGGCATCAAGCCGGTGTTCGCTGCCGATAAAAAAGTGAACTGGATTTACCGCACAACCGGCAGTAAGGACATATTCTTCGTTGCCAATCCCGCCAATGCCGAGGTGTTGCTGACAGCGGAATTCCGAACACCCGGCGGTGCGCCGGAGTTGTACTATCCTGAAAGCGGTAAAACGGTTGCCGCCCCGATTTATGACGGCAATAAGGTAACGCTGCCGATGCGGGCGCAGGAGTCGGTGTTCGTGGTGTTTGCCAAAAATGCCGCCAAGAGCGATTCGATTACCTCCGTTTTACTCGATGGCAAGCCGCTTGCCGGTTTGCCCAAGACGGAGACGCTTGATATTCAAATCGAGAAGGCACTTTATCACGACAGGGACGCAACGGAAGCGGTGAAGAAAATTGCTGCGGGCAACAATACGGAAATTCCTGTTGCGGAAATTACCAAGGCGGTCGGCGACCCGCAATACGGCGTTGTAAAAACGCTGACGATTGATTACAAGATTGGCGGCAAATCGTACAGTGCGGCGGCACAGGACAACGGTGTTGTTTTACTGTCCGGCGATACGGCAGCGGGACAACCAAACGACATTGCGGTTTGTCCCGACAACGGTTTGATGTTCCTGAAATCGGGTGAATATGAATTGACGTTTGCGTCTGGAAAAAAGGTTACGAAAACGTTCAAACTTGCCGAACCGGTTAATTTGAACAGTCATTGGACGGTAACGTTTCCGGTGAAAGGCAATACTGTAACGAAAACGTTTGATGAGTTATCTTCGTGGAGCGATAATGCCGATGAGGCAGTAAAATACTTCAGCGGGACGGCAGTGTACAAAAAGACGTTTCAGCAGAGCCGCAATCGCAGTCAGGGGCAGAAACAGCGTACGATTCTCGACCTTGGTCAGATTGAAGTCGTTGCAGAAGTGAAAATCAACGGCAAGAGTGTCGGAACGTTTTGGCAGACCTCTGCCAAGGCGGACGTAACGGATTACTTACGGAGCGGTAACAACACTATCGAGATTTCTGTTACGAATTTATGGGTGAATCGTCTTATCGGCGATGCGTTTTTGCCGGACGTACCGCAACGGCAGGCAAACGGTATGATAAACGCGTGGCCTCAATGGCTGCTCGAAGGCAAGAGCGACACGTCGGGACGGCAGACGTTTTGTATGTGGAATCTGTGGAAGAAAGAGGACAAACCGATTGCATCGGGCTTGCTCGGACCGGTCAAACTGGTGAGTGCCGGACGGTAGAACAC
>JAITQJ010000302.1 GCA_031288955.1 Planctomycetaceae bacterium
GTCCCGAATTCGATTTGCCGAATTGGAAAGGTCTCAAAATCGAAAAGCCCGTCAAGGATTTTTCCGCTGCGGACGTTGAGCGTGCCGTTCAACAGGTTTTGGTCAATTACGGTTCGCTGGAAACCAAAACGGAACCGGCTGCACCGGACGATTACATCGTTGCCAAGTTGACGTTTAAGGAAGGCGATACCGTTCTTTCGTCTGCCGAACACGAGACAATCCGCATCAAGCCGGTACTGTCGTTCCACGATTGTTCGATTGAGGGCTTCGACAAACTGATGACCGGCGCGAAGAGCGGCGATACCGTCAAGACGCAGGTTACTTTAACCGAAGGCACTGCCAATACCGCATATAAAGGCAAAACGATTGAAGCCGAATTCGAGATAAAGGAAGTCAAAAATGCTGTTCTGCCGCAACTGTCGAATGATTTCCTTGAACGTATCGGCGGCTTTGAAAATGAAAGCGACTTCCGTGATGCGGTTCTCGATTCGTTGAAGCGGCAACTGGAACACGAACAAAACCGCCGGATACGCAAACAGATTACGGATATGCTGACGGTTTCCGCAACCTGGGAATTGCCTCCGGGTTTGCTCAAGCGGCAGTCAGAGCGGGAACTGCGGCGTATCATTCTGGAGTTGCAGCGCAGCGGTTATACGCAGGAAGATATTTTAGCGCAACTGAATATTATTCGGCAAAACAACGAGGCGGTTACAGCGCAATCGCTGAAGGAACACTTTATCCTTGAAAAGATTGCTGAAGTGGAAACGGTTGCCGATGCGCCGGAGGATTACGATACGGAGATAGCGTTGATAGCGGCGCAAAGCAATCAATCGCCCCGGCGTGTTCGGGCGCAAATTGAGAAGTCCGGCGATATGGATATTTTGCGTAATCAGATTATTGAGCGGAAGGTGATTGACCTGATTAGCCGCAATGCGCATTTCGTAGAGGTGCCTTTTGAGTATGCGAAGCAGGACGAAGAGGCGTTAGATTGGGCGGCGGCGGGTAATCCAGAAGCGATAACCGAAGTTGATGCCGCAGACTTGAAAGCGGTCAACAAGGAACTGGACGCAAAACGCAAAATCGACCCGAACGTAAAGGTGAAGTAAAAAGACAAAAAGTCGCCTCGTTGAAAAGGATAATCGGCGCAGTGCCGCTGCTTTTCTCCGTTTTTGCCGGCAGGTTCGACGAGACATTTCTCGACCAAAGGATGATTACCGGATTCGAATTTGTGTATAAGTGCGGGGGCATTCCGACTTACAAAGGGAATACAACGTTTCACAAGGAATTGATAATGAAGAATTGATAGTTGATAATGAGGAGACGAGTCTAAACTTTACCAATTCTCTGCTCTATGCCGTCCCCCGTCTATTCCTTCAGAAAAATGCAGCGTTTATTGAAGCCGGCGGAATTTAAACGTGTGTTCGATGCCCGGCGGATTGCCTCCGATGAACGCCTGACGGTCTTTGCGCTGCCGAACGGACGGAAATACTGCCGGCTCGGAGTATCGATTGCGAAAAAAAAATGCCCCAAAGCCGTCCGCCGCAACCGCTGGAAACGTATGGTACGCGAAACTTTCCGGCGGTATCAATTCCATTTTTCCTGCTGCGTTGACCTCGTTGTTGTGCCGAACGCAAAAAACATCATTGACATTAAAACGCCGCTCGGCAACGCTTTGGAGTCTCTCGTCCGCCGCATTGCCCTGAAAACAATGCCGACCGTTTTGATTACCCGACCGCTTGAACAATGCGAGCCGCTGAAATCCGAATTGCAGGCACTCGGTTTCTGCGTTTTCTTGCAGCCGGTCATCGAAATTCAGCCGCCGGACGATTGGAGCGAAACGGATAAAGCCCTTGACCGTTTGCAGCGCAGCGAATTTGATTATCTCGTTTTTTCAAGCCCGAACGGAGTAAAGCATTTCTGTGACCGCTTTGCTTGCCGTTCAGCAAACGGTGCTAATAACGGTAATACTTTTTCGGGCAAAATTGTAACGGTCGGACCGGGAACGGAAGCCGCTCTGTACCGGCGGATAAAACGTAAAGCCGATATTGTTCCTGAAACGTTTAGTGCCGAAGGAATCGTTGAGGCTTTTCGCCGAAGCATCGGCGAAGTTCGTCATCGCCGGTTTTTGCTCATCGCCCCCCAAAAAAATGACTGCGGTAAACGTCCTGCTTTCCGTAACGTCCTGAAAGACGGTTTGACCGCATTAGGCGGACTTGTTACAGAAATCGCCGTTTACCAAAGTACCGCTTTAACGCAGCCGGAAAGCGGAATTGATGACTTAATGCAGCGGGGTAAAATCAATTACGCAACGGTAACGAGTCCCGCCGTCGGCACAGCACTTGTCAATATGTTCGGCGAAAAACTGCGGAGTACAAAACTCGTCAGCATCAGTCCGCTAACATCATCAGCATTGAACAGTCTCGGCTTTCCCCCTCAACTCGAAGCCGGCGAAGCGTCAATGACCGGAATCGTGATGAAACTGCAAGCGGACTGTCTTTTTCAGGGCGTTCACTTGGCGAACGACTCTGGAAAATCGACCTGATACATCGTGTCGGCTTCTTCACGTACCTTCCAGCGTTCCCTTTTTTCGGCGTTCGGCTCGTCGGCAGTTTTCACCAGATACGTTGTAAAACCGCGTTTTCCCTCGGTCAGTTCAATGACCCGCACACCCCTGCCGATGCCCATATAATAACCGGTGTTCGCCAGCGTCGTACAATAACCGTACGCCAAGGCAATGTTATGAAAAACACCGATATAGTCGTTCTGATGGTCGTGTCCGACAAAAGTTCCCATTACGTCACCGCACTCCGAAAAGGCACAGAATAAGCCGGAATTCAACGGCGGGTCGCAAACCTTTTCGCCGAAATGCCCGACCGTACCGGGCTTCACCTCGCCGACCTGTTCAACAACCGATTTGTACTCCGCAAACGGAATATGAAAAAATGCCAATGCCGGCAGCGGCTGGTTGCCGTTCTCCGCCTTTGCCGCCGCACTTTCTTTGCGGTACCAATCAATCTGCGTATGGTCAACCCAATCGTCTTGCTGTCGGGAATCGAAACAATAGAGCGCAGCGGCAGTTTTCTGCGGCAACTTCGCCGAAGCAATTTTTAGCACATAGTTACCGTTACCGGACACATCTGCCGGTCCGTTCACCGTCAAATTGCCGGGCTGTTTCGACAGAAACGCAATGATTTCCGGCTTCGTCATATCGTATTCGGTATCGTGATTGCCGAATGTTACTGCCCAGGGAATACGGGACTCAACCAAAATATGAACAATTTCCTTCCAGCCGGTCAATGCCGGTTTATCTGTTACAATATCGCCGGTAAGGACAATCAGGTCGGGGTGAATCGTGTTGATAGCCAGCGTCATAATGCCCTGTACACTCGGACGTTTGGGTGTCCAGTGAACGTCGGTCATCTGCATCACCGTGAACTTGCCGTCCTTGCGGAATTGCAATTTCGGATTCATTGCTAATTGATTGTCCGCCTCGCTCAATGTGAACGGTTCGCTTTTTATCGCTGCCGATTGATTTTTGAAAGCGTCCACTGCCGTTACAGAAGCGTAAAGCGTTTTACCGGAAGGCAGACCGGTGAAACGTGTTGACAATTCTTTCGGAGCGTGACTGTTGAGATAATAATACGAAAACTGTTTGAATTTTTTGATGCACAAATCGCCGTCAAAGATTTCGATAATGTAATGATGCACAACATCGTTTTCGGTGTCCTGCTTATCCGTTGCCTGCGGATACAGCACGTCAACGGCATCGGCGGCAAGTTTTTTGATAACCGGCTTATCCTGCGGAGTAAAATACGGGTCCGGCTTGCCGCTGCGGTTTTTGTAGAGGAATTGCGAACCGTCGTGCGGTGCTTTGATTGTCCAGCGAGGCAGGATTTCCTCGCCGTACCAAGTGTCCCAACGCTGGACTTCAACGCTGCCGTTCGGCAGTACGTCAGTAATGATACCGGTTACAACGTTAATATGGTGTTCCGGTTTTCTGCCGATGTCGAGTACGCCTTTTTCGATTTCGCCGTTGCTTAAACCGCCGTCATTGATGACGGTAAATTTATCCTGAAAAATTGACCGGGGGTCGGCAAGCGGATAGTGCGAATGTGCGGAAAAGACGACTGCCTGCGGGTATTTTTCGAGGACGGGATTCAAAAACGGCACGCCCCAGCCTTCGTGCTTCCAAGAACCATAGACGGTATCCTGCGGCGGAATATGAACAAAAACGAACACGGGTTTGCCGGGAAATTGTTCGGCGGCTACGGACAGTTTTTCTTCGAGAAAGCGTTTTGCCTCGCGGTTATATTCGTTATCCTGTGTGCCGCCTTCGCCGAGAACGATGAAGGGATAGCCTTTGATGGTGATGTACTGATTGAGCGGCTGCTTGAGTTTTTGCTCGAAGAGGCTGTACGAATTGTCGGACGGCGTGTCGTGTGAATAGCCGCCGGCAAAATAAACGGGCAGCCCTTCGGGAACAAGTTCTTTATTGCCGAAGGTTTCAACAACCTGGTCGAACTCTTCCGCTTTGGCACTGTTGGTGATGTCTCCGACAACGAATACGGCATCGGGTTTAGGTTCTTGTTTGAGGAGCAGTTTGAGTGCTTTTTCGACCTTCACTTT